>CAISIP010000035.1 GCA_903885415.1 uncultured beta proteobacterium | reverse complement strand
TTGCGCTGATGTGCGTGTCGGCCGGCATGTACCACTGGGTGTTTCTTAAGGGCGCCCGCGAAGGCTGGCCGGTGGTTGGGTCGCTGGTTCGGCTGATCGTGCGCGACGAATTTGCCCAGCGCGACAGGTTTATGCGCGAAAACCTGGACCTGCTGGCGCGCAAGCTCGGAGAGATGCAGGCCAAGCTGACCCAGCTTGAATCGCTCGGCGAGCGGGTGTCGGGGCTGGCGGGCATCAGCACCGTCGACATCAAGGCTCGGCCGGGGCAGGGCGGCGTGCTGATCGCAGGCCGGCCGCTGTCGCTCGAAGAACTTCAGCTGACGCTGGCCGACCTGGACCGCCTGACCGACCAGCGCACCGACTTGCTGACGGTGCTCGAGTCGCGGCTGTTCGAGCAGAAGATGCGTAGCCTGATGGTTCCGACCCAGAAGCCGGTCGCCGACGCCAACCTCGGCTCTGGCTTCGGCTGGCGTATCGACCCCTTCACCGGAACGTCGGCGTTGCACAGCGGACTGGATTTCCAGGCGGAAAACGGCACCACCATCGTCGCGGCCGCCGGCGGCATCGTGGTAACGCAGGAGTTTCATCCGGCCTACGGCAACCTGATTGAAATCGACCATGGCAACGACATCCTGACCCGCTATGCGCATAGCTCGGCCACGCTGGTGCACAAGGGCGATCTGGTCAAACGCGGCCAGAAAATCGCCCGCGTCGGTTCGACCGGGCGTTCGACCGGATCGCACCTGCATTTCGAGGTGCTGGTGCAGGGAGTTCCGCAGGATCCGCAAAAGTTCCTGGCCGCAGGAAGCAGTTTGGGGCAGCGCGAACCGCGGCCGCTGACCCGGCGCGCGGGCCGCGAAGCCGACGCTGGCGGACCTGAAAGGCAGCGGCTGGCACAAAGGTAAAATTCGCGATTCGGTTTTCCCGGCCTCGGTGGGAGCGCGGCCACGGTCGCGTTCCCGGGTGCGTCCGGCGCAACCCCCCTGTTTTAGAAGAGGACTGCGCTGTCCTGTCGACCCTTCGGGGCAGGCGGACGCGCTTGCATGCATGGCGACCAACTTCCTGACAAAAATTTTCGGCAGTCGCAATGACCGCCTGCTCAAACAATACCGGGTCACGGTGCAGCGCGTGAACGCGATGGAGGTGGACCTGGAGCGGTTGAGCGATGATGCGCTGCGCGCCAAGACGCAGTCCTTCCGGGACCGGATCGCCGCTGGCGAATCGCTCGACGACCTGCTGGCAGACGCCTTTGCCGTGGTGCGCGAAGGCTCCAAGCGCGTCATGCGGATGCGCCACTTCGACGTGCAGTTGCTCGGCGGCATGTCGCTGCATTACGGAAAAATTTCGGAAATGGGGACCGGCGAGGGCAAGACGCTGACGGCGACGCTGCCGGTCTACCTGAACGCGCTTACCGGCAAGGGTGTGCATGTCGTCACGGTCAATGACTATCTGGCCAACCGCGACGCGCAGTGGATGGGCAAGCTTTACAACTTCCTGGGGCTGACGGTCGGCATCAACCTGCCGCAGATGTCGCGCGAAGACAAGCAGGCCGCTTACCGCGCCGACATCACCTACGGCACCAACAACGAATACGGTTTCGACTACCTGCGCGACAACATGGTCTACGAGGTGGCCGACCGGGTGCAGCGCGGGCTGCACTATGCCATCGTCGACGAGGTCGACTCGATCCTGATCGACGAGGCGCGAACGCCGCTGATCATCAGCGGCCAGGCCGAGGACCAGACCAACCTGTACCTCGCGATCAACAAGATGGTGCCCCAGCTCAGTCGCCAGGAGGGCGAGGCCGACCCGCGCACCGGCGAGGGCGTCACCAAGCCGGGCGACTTCACGCTCGACGAAAAGAGCCACCAGGTGGTGCTGACCGAGCAGGGCCACGAGAGCGCCGAGCGCATTCTGCACGACATGGGGCTGATTCCAGAGGGTGCGACGCTCTACGACCCGGCCAACATCACGCTGATGCACCACCTGTATGCAGCGCTGCGCGCCAGCCACCTGTACCACCGCGACCAGCACTATGTGGTGCAGGCCGGCGAAATCGTGATCGTCGACGAGTTCACCGGGCGGTTGATGACGGGCAGGCGCTGGAGCGACGGTCTGCACCAGGCGGTCGAAGCCAAGGAAGGTGTCGCGATCCAACCCGAGAACCAGACGCTGGCGTCGATCACCTTCCAGAACTACTTCCGGCTTTACGGCAAGCTCGCCGGAATGACCGGCACCGCTGACACCGAGGCCTACGAGTTTCAGGAAATCTACGGCCTGGAGACCATCGTCATGCCGCACAACCGGCCAAGCCGGCGCGAGGACCAGCTCGACCGGGTCTACAAGACGACGCGCGAGAAATACCAGGCGGCGATCCAGGACATACGCGAATGCTATGACCGTGGCCAGCCGGTACTGGTTGGCACCACCTCGATTGAAAACTCCGAAATCATCGCGCAGCTGCTCGAGCAGGAGAAGCTGCCGCACCAGGTCCTCAACGCCAAGCAGCACGCGCGCGAGGCGGAAATCATCGCGCAGGCCGGACGCTCCAACATGATCACCATCGCGACCAACATGGCGGGTCGCGGAACCGACATCGTACTGGGCGGCAATATCGAAAAGCGGATGCAGGCGATCGAAGCCGACCCGGAGCTCGACGAGCCAGTGCGATCGCACCAGGCCGCCGAGCTGCGTGCGCAATGGGGCGCCGAGCACGAAAAGGTCAAGGCCAGCGGCGGCCTGCGCATCATCGCCACCGAGCGCCACGAATCGCGGCGTATCGACAACCAGTTGCGCGGGCGCTCCGGGCGACAGGGCGACCCCGGCTCGTCGCGCTTTTACCTCAGCCTGGACGATTCGCTGATGCGCATATTCGCCGGCGACCGGGTCAAGGCGATCATGGACCGGCTGAAGATGCCCGATGGCGAGGCGATCGAGGCGGGCATCGTCACCCGCAGCATCGAGAGCGCGCAACGCAAGGTGGAGGCACGCAACTTCGACATGCGCAAGCAACTGCTCGAGTACGACGATGTGTCCAACGACCAGCGCAAGGTGATTTACCAGCAGCGTAACGCGATACTCGACGCGAGCGATCTGTCGGCGCAGATAGCCGGGCTGCGCGAGGGCAGCTTCACCGACCTGGTGCGCCAGTATGTGCCGCCTGAGTCGGTCGAGGAGCAGTGGGAACTGACAGCACTAGAGCAGGCGCTGGCGCAGGAATGGCAAATTGACATCGCGCTGCGCGACATGGTGCAGGCGGCATCGGCCATCACCGACGAGGACATCCTGCACAAGGTGCACGCTGCCGCCGAGGCCGCATTCGACCAGAAGGTGGCTCAGATTGGCGGCGAAAACTTCACCCAGTTTGAGCGCATGGTGCTGCTGCAAAGCATCGACACGCACTGGCGCGAGCACCTCAGCGCGCTCGACTACCTGCGCCAGGGCATCCATCTGCGCGGTTATGCGCAAAAGCAGCCCAAGCAGGAATACAAGCGCGAGGCCTTCGAGCTTTTTGGCCAGCTGCTCGACTCGGTGAAGAACGAGGTGACCAAGATACTGATGACGGTGCGGGTCCAGTCGGAAGACCAGCTCGGTCAGGTGGCGCAGGAGATAGAGAGCCGCGCCGAAAGCATCAGCAACCTCACCTACACCGCGCCGACCGAAACTGGCGAAGTGCAGACCACGCTGGATGTGCAAACGGTGCTTCGCGCCGCTGGCGCGGCGGCCGCTCCCCCAGGCCAGGTGCCGCGTGTCGGCCGCAACGATCCCTGCCCCTGTGGCAGCGGGAAGAAGTACAAGCAGTGCCACGGCAAACTGGCCTGAAGGAGCACCATGGCTGTCAACCTTCGCGCGCCCCTGGCCGCTGAGCTGCATCCCGTCGCCGGCCTGCGCCTGGGCGTCACCGAAGCCGCTATCCGCAAGGCCAATCGCCGCGACTTGGCGGTGCTGCTGATCGAAGCCGGCGCGTCGGTGGCCGCCGTTTTTACCCGCAATCGTTTCTTCGCCGCGCCGATTCAGGTCTGCCGCGAGCACCTCGGCGCGGGAGCAGAAATTCGCGCACTGGTGATCAACACCGGCAACGCCAACGCCGGCACCGGCACCGACGGCGTTGCGCGCGCGCGCAGCTGCTGTGCGGCGCTGGCGCAGCAGCTCGGCCTGTCGGCGCAGCAGGTGCTGCCTTTTTCGACCGGCGTCATCATGGAGCCGCTGCCGGTTGAGCGCATCGAAGCCGGGCTGGCGGCTGCCATTGCCGACGCGCGCGAGGACAACTGGCTGGCGGCGGCCCACGCGATCATGACCACCGACACGGTGCCAAAGGCCTTTAGCGCGCAGGCGCCAATCGGTGCTGCGATGGTCTGCGTCACCGGTATCAGCAAGGGCGCTGGAATGATCCGTCCCAACATGGCGACCATGCTCGGCTTTATGGCCACCGATGCGTGCGTCGCGCAGCCGGTGCTGCAGCAGCTGGCGCGCGAACTGGCCGATGCGTCCTTCAACCGGGTGACGGTCGACGGCGACACCTCGACCAACGACTCTTTTGTTCTGATCGCCACCAACAAGGCGGCGCATTTGCGTATCGACAGCCTCGACAGCGCCGATGGCCAGGCGCTCAAAGCGCTGACGCTGGGGGTGGCGAAAAGCCTGGCGCAGGCTATCGTGCGCGACGGCGAGGGCGCAACCAAGTTCATCACCATCACCGTCGCCGGCGGTCGCAACGCCGGCGAATGCCATCGGGTGGCCTGCGCCATCGCGCATTCGCCGCTGGTCAAGACCGCATTTTTTGCCAGTGACCCCAACCTCGGGCGCATCCTGGCTGCGGTGGGTTACGCCGGTATCGACGACCTGGAGCAGGAGACCATCGAGTTGTTCCTCGACGACGTGCACGTCGCCACGCGCGGCGGGCGCAATCCCGCGTACAGCGAAGCGGACGGGCAACGCGTGATGCTGCAAAGCGAGATCGCCGTTCGCGTCGAACTCGGCCGCGGCAGCGCCACCGACACCGTCTGGACCTGCGATCTGAGCCACGACTATGTGTCGATCAACGCCGATTACCGCTCCTGAAGCACGTCACCGATTCCCCTTTTGACGATGAACGAAAAATTTGACCACCTGCTGCTGCGCGCCGAGCAACTCATCGCGCGCATTGAATCCATCTTGCCGCAACCGCTGTCGCAGCCCGACTGGGGCTGTGCCATCGCCTACCGCTACCGCAAGCGCAGCAGCGGCCACGGAACGCTCGAACCGGTGCGCCATGGCGGCCTGGTGCGGCTCGACGACCTGCAGGAAATCGAGCCGCAGAAGGACAAGATCCGTCGCAACACGATGCAGTTTGTCCAGGGCAAGGGCGCCAACAACGTGTTGCTGACCGGCGCCCGCGGCACCGGCAAGTCGTCGCTGATCAAGGCCTGCCTGCGCGAGTTCGCGCCGCTGGGCCTGCGGCTGATCGAAGTCGACAAGGCCGACCTGGTCGACCTGCCCGACATTGTCGACGTGGTGTCCGAGCGGCCCGAGAAATTTATCGTGTTTTGCGACGACCTGAGCTTTGATGAAGGCGAGCCCGGCTACAAGGCGCTCAAGTCGATCCTGGATGGGTCCGTCGCCGAGACCACGGCCAATGTGCTGGTCTACGCCACCAGCAACCGGCGTCACCTGCTGCCCGAGTACATGAAGGAAAACCTCAGCTACACCCACACCGACGATGGCGAAGTCCATCCCGGCGAGGGCGTCGAGGAAAAAATTTCGCTGTCCGAGCGCTTTGGACTGTGGGTCAGCTTTTACCCCTTCACCCAGGACGAATACCTGGCCATCGTCGCCCAGTGGCTGTCGTCGATGGGTTTTGCTGCGAACGACATCGCAGCGGCACGACCGCATGCGCTGGTCTGGGCCCTGGAGCGCGCTTCGCGCAGCGGCCGCGTCGCCTACCAGTTCGCGCGCGACTACAGCGGGCGGTTGGCGGCCCGGTGACCCTGGCGCTGCGCGTTGACGCCGACGTGCCGCGTGAAGGCGGCGCCGAGCGCGCCGTGGTCGAAGTAGCGGTTGGCGTTCTGATCAAGGCCGACTCTAGCTTCCTGCTGACCTCGCGGCCCCGTGGCAAGGTCTACGAGTCCTATTGGGAATTTCCAGGCGGCAAGCTGGAGGCCGGGGAAAGCGTCGCGCAGGCACTGCGCCGCGAACTACTGGAGGAACTGGGCATCGTCGTGGCCGATGTCCAGCGCTGGCGCGAAGAGCTGGTCGATTATCCGCACGCCTTGGTGCGTCTGCATTTTTGCAAGGTGCTGGCGTGGAGCGGTGAATTGCAGATGCGCGAAGCGCAGTTGCATAGCTGGCAGCAGCTGCCGGTGCAGGTTGCGCCGGTGCTTCCCGGCACCGTTCCAGTGCTGCAGTGGCTGGCGCAGGAGCGCGGTTTCGCCGGCGCGACCCACTGATCCTAGAAAGCTTCTGGCTAGCGCGCTGCCTGCCACTGGGTGGGCAGCGCGAGGGGCCTACTGCAATCCGGTGGGTCGCGGCTGCTGAGCACGAAGTGCGCCGAGATCCCCCGCGTCGTCGGCCTCATCGGCTTCGACCTGCG
>CAISIP010000034.1 GCA_903885415.1 uncultured beta proteobacterium | reverse complement strand
GGGCTGACATGAAGCTGATCTACGGCTACTTTCCCGTGCTCGAGCCGCGCCGCCAGCAACTGGCGTCGACGCTCAGCGGCGGTCAGCAGCAGATGCTGGCCATCGGCCGGGCGCTCATGAGCCGACCGCGTTATTTGTTGCTGGACGAACCCTCACTCGGCCTGTCGCCTGTCATGCTCGAAGCGATATTCGAAATTATCGAACGCATCAACCGCGAGGAAGGCACGACGGTTTTTCTGGTCGAACAGAACACCCGGGTCGCATTGTCAGTGGCGCGCCGCGGTTATGTGCTGGAAAACGGAATGGTGGTCGCTTCTGGAACCAGCGAGGAACTGCTGGACAGCGACTTGGTTCGCCACAGTTACCTGGGTGGGGCGCAGTAGCCACGTCGCTCAGCGAAATATTTTCGCCCTTGCGGGCCACGCGGTGCGCGCGCCGTTCGGAGCCGCCGCACGGGACCTCACGCGACGCGATAGTGGGCTAGCTTGCCCTCGTCGATCTGTAGACCCAGGCCGGGTGTATCGGGCAACATGAATTTTCCGGCGCGGATCTGGATCGGTTCGGTGAACAGCGAAGCCTCGGTATCCAGGAAAAACGAAAGTTCGCCCGGGCCCGACGCGGTACAGCGATGCGCGGCGTGGAAATGGGCGCTGGCATAGGCGCCGATCTCGGTGTCGCCCTGGCTTCCCGTTACCGGCACGATGCCGTTGGCTTCGCACAGGTCGATGATCTTACGCGATTGCGTGTAGCCGGTGCGCGCGTTTTTGATGCTCATGAGCCTGCAGGTACCACGGCGAATCTCGTCCATGACCGCCACTACCGTGGTGCAGCTTTCGTCGGCCATGACGGGAATGCTGGTGGCCGCGGCGATCAACTCCCGTCCCCGCACATCCCAACCGGGGCATGGCTCTTCGACCCACGCGATGTCGTACGGCTCCCATTGCGGCACGACGCGGGTTGCGACAAGACTCGAATAACCGTGGTTTACATCGATGTGCAGACGTATCGACGGACCCACGGCTTCTCGAACGGCGCGAACCATTGCAGTATCCCGGACCGGGTCAATGCCAGCTTTTAGCTTTAGCGTGCCAAAGCCATACTGCGCGATCAGCCTTTGTGCCTGCTCGGCGACCTGCGGCGGCGTGCCTAGGCCAAGGATGTGTGACAACTCCACTTCGTTCGACCATCCGCCGAGCAGGCGGTACAAGGGCACGCCCGCCGCTTGCCCGATGATGTCGTACAGGGCCATGTCGATCGCTGCTTTGGCGGTCGGGTTATGTTCCACCCGGTCAAGCCGCGCCCATGCCTGCTCGGTGGCGAACGGGTCCAGGCCCGTGAGCGCAGGACCGAACCAGTCACGCACCGCGGCCACTATGGATATCGCCGACTCGCCGTACACCATGGGGCGGGAGGGCGCCTCAGACTGGCCCACCAGTCCTTCGTCGGTATACACGCGAACCAGCACATGGTCGAGTGCGCTCAACTGGCCGGTGGCGAACTTCACGGTTTCGCGCATCGGCATCCGAAACGGAATGGCTTCCAGTTTGGTGATCTTCATGGCGGATCCTCCCTTGGCGTTGCCTCATTCGGAACGCAAGAACGAGGCGGTTAAAGAGTGTTTCCACATAAGAAACATGGTTTCTGTAGCTGGAAAGTATAGCTACCGACGCCTGCGGGTCCCCACCTTGGC
>CAISIP010000033.1 GCA_903885415.1 uncultured beta proteobacterium | reverse complement strand
CGTCAGCGAGCAGATGCTCTAGCAGTTCATCAAGATGGGGCATCCGCTCAGCATCTTTAGACCGAGTCCGCGCATCATCATCTGCGTTCCGTGTGGCTCCACCCAGCTCGAGCGCCGCGCGATCCGGGAATCGGCACTGGGGGCGGGTGCCAGCGATGTTTACCTGATCGAAGAGCCGATGGCGGCCGCCATCGGCGCCGGCCTGCCCGTTAGCGAAGCCAGCGGGTCGATGGTGGTCGATATCGGCGGCGGAACCACCGAAGTCGGCGTGATCTCCCTTGGCGGCATGGTCTACAAGGGTAGCGTTCGGGTCGGCGGCGACAAGTTCGACGAGGCCATCATCAACTACATCCGGCGCAACTACGGCATGTTGATTGGCGAGCCGACCGCAGAGGCGATCAAGAAGAAGATCGGCTCCGCCTTTCCGGGCAGCGAAGTGAAGGAGATGGAGGTCCGCGGCCGTAACCTGTCCGAGGGCGTTCCGCGCAGCTTCACGATCTCCTCCAACGAAATTCTGGAAGCATTGACCGACCCGCTGAACAACATTGTCTCGGCGGTCAAGAACGCGCTGGAGCAGACGCCCCCCGAACTCGGCGCCGACATTGCTGACCGCGGCATGATGCTCACCGGCGGCGGCGCCCTGCTGCGCGACCTCGACCGCCTGTTGGCCGAAGAGACCGGCCTTCCGGTGCTGGTCGCAGAAGACCCGCTGACCTGCGTGGTGCGCGGTTGCGGTATCGCGCTCGAGCGCATGGACCGGCTTGGTTCGATCTTCACCAGCGAATAGGTGCAGCCTGCGCAACGGGCCGATTAGGCCTCGTGCACTGCGCGGGGGCTGACTTGGGTGGCCGCCATGAGCTGAGCGCTTGCGAGCAGTAGCGCAGGCCACGACTACAAGAGACAATTCGTCGACATGCCCTTAGGTACGCTTGACCGAACCCCGCCGCCCTTTTTTCGTCAAGGGCTTTCGGCGCTGTCCAAGCTGATCGTATGCAGCGCACTGGCCGTCTTTTTGATGGTCGCCGACACACGCCTGCACATCGCCCAGCCGCTGCGCATCGCTGTCGCCGGACTGCTGTACCCGGCGCAGTGGCTGGTCTTGCAGCCCATCGGCTGGTCTCGGGCCGCAATCGGATATTTGCAGGGCTTACAGACTTCGCAAAGCGCGGAGACGCGTGCGCGCGCGCAGCTGGGTATGCAGTCGCAGCGCGCCAATCAGGTGGAGCAACTGCTGCTGGAAAACGCCCGCCTGCGCGACCTGCTCGCGTTGCGCGAGCGCGTCACCACATCGGCCCAGGTGGCCCAGGTGCTCTACGACGCGGCAGATCCGTTCAGCCGTAAGGTAGTGGTTGACAAGGGGCTCATTGCCGGGATTGCCACCGGGTCCCCGGTGATCGACGAGCAGGGCGTTCTGGGGCAGGTGACGCGGGTCTATCCCGCACTGAGCGAGGTGACGCTGGTGACCGATCGCGACCACGCCACTCCGGTGCTCAATATCCGCACCGGTGCCCGTGGCGTCGCTTATGGCGACTCGGCCTCTTATACCGGCGGGCTTGAACTGCGCTTCATGGGTGCCAATTCGGACGTTCAGGTGGGGGATCTGCTGGCCACCAGTGGCGTAGACGGGGTCTACCCGCCGGGACTGCCGGTGGCTCGTGTGCAAAGGGTGGACCGTCGCGTCGACTCGGCCTTCGCCCGCATTGCCCTGGAACCGGTAGCACTCGTCGGTGGCACCGTGCATGTGATGATTTTGCAGCCGGTATCGGAGCAGGTCCCGGATCGCCCGTTGGCCGAACCAGCCCCGGCAAGCGGCAAGCGGACTAATAAAAAATGAATTGGGCGGACCGGGGGCATTTCGCATGATCATGCGCAACGGCCAGCAACTGCTGTTGCCCGCCAAGCCGCTCTTTATCTGGGGCAGCCTGCTGGCGGCGCTGCTGTTGAACATGGCGGCGAGCATGGGTGGCGGGGGCCGCCTTGCCTGGGTGCCGGATCTGCTGGCGTTGGTCTTGGTATTTTGGACCGTCCACCAGCCTCTGCGCATTGGCATTGGCGCAGCTTTT
The DNA here is from genome assembly GCA_903885415.1 of uncultured beta proteobacterium. Classification (GTDB taxonomy): domain Bacteria; phylum Pseudomonadota; class Gammaproteobacteria; order Burkholderiales; family Burkholderiaceae_C; genus CAISIP01. Next base: position 377 of record CAISIP010000033.1, on the reverse strand, counting down.
GTGTTTGGCCTGTGCGTCGACGTCGATCGGGGCGGACTGCTGGGAGCCCACGCGCTGGCCTATGCGACGCTGAGTTTTCTGGCGATCACCATTCATCGACGACTGCTGTGGTTCAGCGTCCCGTCGCAGGCCGCACAGGTGCTGCCCCTGTTCGCCGCTGCGCAATTGATCGAACTGGTCGTGCAGTTGATGGGCGGGGGCACATTTCCGGGATCGTCGATGTTTTTGGCCCCGTTAATCCAGTCGTTGTTGTGGCCGGTGGTCAGTGTCATGCTGCTATTGCCGCAGCGAAGAGCGCCCGACCCTGATGCGGACCGGCCGCTATGACCGAACTGCGCAATGTTCAGGTCGATCTGGCCCGCTTTCGTCTGCGTATG
>CAISIP010000032.1 GCA_903885415.1 uncultured beta proteobacterium | reverse complement strand
TCGAGCGTCGCGAAGACATTGACTTCGAAGATGCGCCGTATGCGGTCGACGTCAATCTCCGCCAGCGACCCCGACTCACCGACGCCCGCGTTGTTGATTAGCACGTCCAACTCCAGCGGCAGCACCAGTGCGCGGTCGCCCGCCCGCGCGATGTCGAGCTTGAATACCTCCAGCGCCTGCTGGCGTGCGCTGCACGCGGCGCGCAGCGCCTGCGCCTGTTCTTCGCTGAAGGTGGTGGCGATGACCCGGTGTCCGCGTGCTGCCAGTGCAAAGGCCGCGTCGCGTCCGATGCCGCTGCCTGCGCCGGTGATGAGAATGGTCTTGCTCATTGGGGGTAGATCCTTGCGAGGCGGCCCATCGACGACCAATAGAAATCGCGGCCCCAGCCCGGGCTTGGGAACACCACGCCCTGCGTGATGCCGCCGCTGCGCACCCGGCCGCGTTCGGCGCCCGAGGCGATGTCGAGCACCACCACTTCCTCGCCCGCGCGCCGGTAGTCGTTGACCACGAGTTCGCCGCTCTGCGGATACAGCAGCATATGGCTCGCGCAGCCGAAGCGCGACTTGTGCCACAGCGGCGCGAACGTGCGCGCATCCGAATCGAAGCGCCAGGCTTGCAGGTGGCGGTTCGCCGAGTCGTAGCCGACGACGATGCGGCGCAGCGGGTCGACCAGCGGCGGGTTGGTGATGCTGCCGCCGGGCAGTCCGCAGACCGCCAGCGCTTGGTGCGACCGCGCATCGACCAGCGACACCCGGATCAGCCGGTTGGCGGTGGTGCTCACACCGGCTGCGGCCATGCTCAGGACATAGCGGTGGCGCCCGTTGTCCATGAACCAGGCGTTTTCGCCGTCGATGACGGCGTCCCAGCCGTAGCTTTGCGCGCTGTCGCCGATGTAGTCAAGACGCCAGTCGCTGTCGGGCACCAGGCGCTGTTGCGTGTCGCTCCAGTGGTAGCGAAAAATCGAGCGCACACCGACCAGATAGACCGTGTTGCCACGCGCGCTGAGCCGGGCGACCGAGGGCTCGGGGCAGTCTGCGTCGGGGGCGGCGCGTTGCAGGCGGTCGGGGTCGATCACGGTGAGCCGCGCCGGGACCGTATCCGACAGGTTCTTGGTCACGATCAGCCCGTTGTCGAGCACGACCAGCGAGTTGTAGGGCGCATCCAGCGGCAACTGCAATGCCGCCAGCGGCTCGCAGGCGCGGTTGAGCCGGTGCGCGTAGCGGCCATAGACCAGGTAGAGGTCGCCGTTGCGGTGTATCGCCATGCCGCCGGGCCACATCGGGCCGCCCGCAAGCCTGGGTGAGCGTTCGATGGTCTGCAGCGTCAACGGGTCTATTCTTTCGACGCAGGCCGTGGTCGGCAAGCCGATGCGCGCGCGCAGCGCCGAGTGGGTGAGCAGGTAGACCTCACCGGGTGCGCCCAGCACGGTCATGGTGCTCAGCAGCGTGTTGCGCGTCACGCAGTGGAGTTGCTCGCCCGTTGTCAGACCCAGACTGGTGCCGCGCACCGACTGCATGCGTGCCGGGCCGCCGTCCTCGCAGGGCCAGGGGCTGTCGAAATAGCCGTGTGCGCGCATCGGTTGAGCCTCGCCCGTCCCCGCCAGCATGCGCCCGTCCCGGCTCAGGCGGCACGCCGGCGCCGGCGAAGAAGGATGAGGGCGGCGACCAGCAGCGCCAGCGCGGCCAGCACATGCGGGCCGAAGGTCGGCAGGTAATAGTTGAAAACCGTGTTGATGTGGACCTGCTCGATCGGGTCGTAGCCCTCGGGCATCGGCAGCACCCCGTGCGAGTTGGCGAAAGCGGCATAGTCGGCCTGCATCGAAACGAAGGCGGCGGGCATCGCGTCGCGCAGATCGCGCGTCTCGCCCGGGTCGCGCGTGATGTCGTACAGGTGCCAGGCGCCGTCGCTGACCGAACTGCTGTTGCGCACCAGCTTCAG
>CAISIP010000031.1 GCA_903885415.1 uncultured beta proteobacterium | reverse complement strand
GAAACAAGGTCCTCATAATAAAAGTGTGGGCGGGGAAAATAGGCATTGAATTAACACCTGGTGGTTGATTTCGGGATCGGCGCTGACCTTTTGCCTACCCTGGAAAATACCGCCAGCGAGCGATTGTTGTAGGTCGAAAATCTTGGTCGTTGCCTCAAGAGTTTCGATTTCCCTGACCAAAATCCTGACGATCTGACGGTATCGGCAGGCTGAAATTTCAAAAAAGAGGAAACCATTTCATGAACGGAAAATTTTTACGCATTTTGGCGGCGGCGCTGGGTACTGGCTTGCTGGCGGGCGCGCCAGTGGGTGCCGAGACGCTTCGGTTGCTTACCTGGGGCGGCTACGCCTCCGACGAGATCGTCAAGCGGTTTGAGGCCAAGTACCCCGGCAACAAGGTCGAGGTGACGCTTTCGAATAACGAGGAGATCATCGCCAAGTTGCGCGCCACCGGTGGAGCCGGCTTCGACCTCGCGCAGCCGGGATTCAACCGTATCGGTGCAGCGCAGAAAGAATTCGACATCTACAAGCCAATGGACCTGTCGAAGATCGAGACCGACAAGATCGATCCGATCTTCCTCAACCGGGTGAAGTCGGCGACGACCATCGACGGTCAAAGTTACTCCGTGCCGCACCTTTGGGGCAGCTCCGGCCTGATGGTCGATAAGACCAAGGCCGGCGAGGCAAAGAGCTTTCTCGATATCTGTAACCCCAAGTACAAGGGCCGCGCGTCGATGCGACTCGCGCGTACGATTCTGATCGGCACTGCTTTCGCTATGGGGGACGATCCCTACGCCGCGTTCTCCGACCCAAAGAAATACCAGCAGATCATGGACAAGGTGGCGGTGAAACTGATCGAGTGCAAGGACAATGTCAAGGCGTACTGGAAGGGGGGTGATGACCTCGCCAACATGATGCTCTCCGGAGAGATCGTGATCGCCGAGACGTGGGACTCGACAGCTTACAAAATGTATGCCCAGAACCCGAACATTGTGTATGTGCCTCCCGCCAGTGGCGCGGTCGGTTGGATCGACTCGTTCGCACTGCCAAAGCGCGGGCGCGCCGACGATCTCGCCTATAAATGGATCAACTTCGTGATGCAACCGGAGATCGTGACGATGATGTCCGCAAACACCGGCGCAATTGCCGCTGTGAAGGGCGGTATGGATTTACTGCCTCCCGACAAAAAGGCGGCGGTCAAGGCGGCCTTCAAGACCGATGCCGACGTGGCAAACATTAAGTTCGCTGCCCCGCTTCAGCCAGGTATTGAGGAGATTGAGGGCAAGACTATTGAGAGAATCAAAGCGGCTGCCTCCAAATAGTATGACCACCGCTTTGGCGGTAAGGTGCTGGAGAACCCTCGCGCCTAGGAGCGTGCGATGATGGCCGACCTCGAGTGCGAGGCTGTTTCCAAGAACTTCGGAAACTTGCTGGCTGTGGATCGCGTGTCGTTCGAAGTTCCGGCAGGGTCTTTTTTCTCGATTCTTGGCCCCTCGGGCTGCGGCAAGACCACGCTCATGCGCATGATCGCCGGCTTTGAGGAGCCCGCAGAAGGCGACATTCGCATTAAGGGCCGCTCGGTCATCGGCACCCCGGCGAACAAGCGCAACGTCAAGATGGTGTTTCAGCACCTTGCGCTGTTCCCGATGATGAACGTTGCTCAAAATATCGCTTATGGCTTGCAGTGTCGGGGTGCATCCAAGGTCGAGGTCGACCGGCGTGTCGGCGAGGTGCTTGAGCGCATCGGACTGCCCGACGTCGGGCACAAGCAGATCGACCAGTTGTCGGGAGGGCAAAAGCAGCGCATCGCAATCGCGCGCTGCATGGTGCTAGACCCCGACGTGCTGCTGCTCGACGAACCCTTGGGTGCTCTCGACCTCAAGCTGCGCGAACGGATGAAGATCGAGCTAAAGTTGTTGCAGCATCAGTTCAACACCACCTTTGTCTATATCACGCACGACCAGTCCGAGGCGCTGGTGATGTCGGACCGGGTAGCGGTGATGAACGCCGGGCGCTTTGAACAGGTCGGCACCCCCGAGGAGCTGTACCACACTCCGGCATCGTCTTTTGTCGCTGGTTTCGTTGGTGATACCAATCGGTGGAGCGCCCGGGTGACGACGGCGAATGACGGCAATGTCTCGGCGGTGGGGACCACAGGCGCCACCTTCTTCGGCCGCAGCAGCGCCGCCGCCGCGCTGGCGCCTGGGGTTGCCGTGACGGTATTCGTGCGGCCCGAATCGATCGCTGCGTTGCGGCGCACCGGGGCATCGACCACGGCGGTCGAAGGGCGAAACCGGATGGAAGGTATCGTCGATGGGCGCCTGTTCAACGGTGCCAACAGCCGCGTCCTGGTGCGTATCGCCGGCGACCAGTTGATCGAAGTCGACACGCCGCAGTCCGACACCAGCGCCAGCCTCGCGCCTGGGGAGGCGGTGGAGCTCACATGGTCGCGCGAGCAGACGATGTGTTTCCGAACGCCGGAGTAAGGTCGAGATGCCGTCCAGGGACGCCCGCCGGCTTTCGCTGATTCTCCTGCTCACACCGCTGTTGCTATGGTTGGCGCTGCTAATCATCTTGCCGCACATCGGAATGGGGGCGCTGTCGCTGCGTGAGCGGGTATCGCCGCGCGTCTACACCTACGGGATCGGCCACTACGTCGCGTTCGCGATGGAACCGATCTACTGGAACACGCTCATGCGCACCGCCGTCATGTCGCTGCTGGTGACGGGGCTCACGCTGTTGATTGGCTTTCCCATTGCTTACTACATAGCGAAGGTGGCACGTCGGCGATCAAAAGCGGCCCTATTCCTCCTGTGCCTCGTGCCGCTATGGGTGAGCGATCTTGTGCGGGCTTTTGGCTGGATCGTCTTGTTGCGCGAGACGGGCCTGGTCTCCACGTGTATGCAGAGCGTCGGCCTT
>CAISIP010000030.1 GCA_903885415.1 uncultured beta proteobacterium | reverse complement strand
CCTGCCGTTGGCGTAAAGGTGGCTGTTCTTGTCAAACCCGTGCCGCTGATGGCGCCCAGGCTGCCTCCCGTCGTCGCGATGTCGCCGGCTACAAAAGTCGCCAGCGGGTCTTCGCTGAAGTTAAAGGTGATGAGCGCGGATTCACCGGTTTTTACGACGCTCGCGCTACTGGTGATTGAGAGTGTTGGCGCCAGGGTATCCACACGGTAGGCGGCATTTTTTGCCACTGCCCCGTGCGCGAGTGCCGCCGCGTTTCCTGCCAGGTTGGCCAAGCTACCGCCGTTCAGGCTCAGGCTGTTGGCGGAGATGCCGACCCCGTCCGGGTCGTTGTCTCCCGCTTTTATGGTGTAACTAAAGATCAGCGCGGTGCTATCGCTGCCGGATACATAGCTGGCCTGAACCGGGTCAACGTTGCGGCCAATACTCAGGGCCACCTGGGGCTTTCCAGTCACCGCGGTTCGCTCGCTCATAGTGACCGTAATGCTGACCACATCACCCGCGTTGAGCTTGCCGTCTAGGGCACCCACGGATCCCGTGACAGCCACGCTAAGCACCGACGGGGTTGAGGTTGCCGCCACCTTGGTCTGCGCAACCAGGTTGGCAAGATTGCTGCCGGTGTAATCAGCAGCCTTTATCTGGCCAGTACCACCCGCCGCCGCCGCCACATTGACGGCCAAGATCGAGTTGGCCACCACCTGCAGCGTCGCCACCTGGGCGAGTCCGGTGGTCGAGGATGCCGCCGCATCCAGCTGCTGGGTTGCCGAGTTGACGCCCGCCAGCGAAGCCGACACCTCGGTTGCGAAGCCGGCGACCTTCGCCTGAACGGCGGTCGAGAGGGTGGCTGTGGCGCCCGTGAGCACCGTCTTGAGCGTGTTGGCGTCCGCAAGATTGATCACAGACCCGGAAATTTTGACTGTCTGCGCCAGGCTGTTCCCCACCAGGGTGGCGGCTGCTGTGAATGAGGTCGCCGAGTCAACGCCGCTGATGGTGCTCCCCAGCACCGTCACCAGATTGGCAACCTCGGCAGCGATCTTTTGGAATTCAAAGGCCACCGCCTTTTGCGCGGTGGTTCCGGTACCGGCTATCAATGCAAGCGGGTCGTAGGAACTCAAGGTGTAGCCGGCAGGCAGCGACAAGCCCAGCGACTGCAATACTTTGGCCTCTACGGTTGCGATGTCGGTCTCGGTAGCGGTGACGCCCAACTGCGCGGCGACCAGCGAGGTCAGCGGGTTGATCACGGTCGCCCCGGCCGGCGCGGCCAGGACCATCGCATAGGTCAACCCGGTCGAGGTGTCAAAAGTCAGTACCGCCCCCGCGCTGTTCTTGATCGGGGCGGTGACCAGCTTGCCGGTCCCGGCCAGGTTGGAAAACTTGCCGCTGCCATCGCTGACGGTAAAAGCCTCCGATGTGAACTTGCCGTCCCGGTTCGCGTCGGCGAATGCCTCTCCCGTGTCGTAGATGCCATTGTTGTTGGCATCTGTGAAGTCCTCGTGGTCCCATACCTTGTTGTCGTTGGCGTCAGAAAAAACAAGTGCGTTCTTGATGTAGCCATCGGCCACAACGCCTGCTGCCAGCGCGACGGCAGGGGTCGAGGTCCCGGACGTAGTCGCCCCCCCTCCGCCCGCTGCCGCGGCGGCACCGAGTGCGGCGCCCAGGCCGGCGAGCACTCCCATTCCACCCATGCCGCTGGACGCCGGCGGCGGCGGTGGTGGTGGCGGGACGTAGATTAGTTCACTGCCGACGCCGCCCGGGAAGGCAACCACTCCCGAAAAAGCCTTGGCCAGCGCCGCGTCACCGGCTGCCATCTGCATCAATGCACCCTGACTGCCGTGCGCATACAGCAGCGACGAGCCGTCGGCAAGTACCGGGCCGGCATGGCCGTCCGATGGCGGGTCACCAGGCAGTGTGATGTCACAGGCCGAAGACCGGCACTCGACAAAGTAGTTTTCCAAAGTGACCTGGGTGCCGTCCAGAAATTGCAGCTTCAGGTCATTGCGCAACTTCTTGACGATAACGTTGTCCAGGAGTTGTTCTTCCTCTCCCTGGGCTTTGATGACCCGGTACCGATCGCCCGCCTTTGCCTTGAGCGCATGCAGCTGACCCGGCTGGAGCTCTAACGCGACTTTGCCAGTGTGCAGTACCAGGCTGATTTCATCGCTCATTCAACGCTCCCGAGAAGGCTTTCAATACAGGTTTTGCGAGGTACTGCAGCACCGAGCGGCGGGCAGTCCGGATGTCAATCGTCGCCGTCATCCCCGGCTTGAGCGCCACGCCGACTAGCTTGGCGTTGGCCTGCTCAGTACCAATGCGCACATGGGCGCGGTAATAGGTACTGGTCTGTCCGCTGGCGCTCTGCTCGCTCAGGGTATCCGAGCTAATGTAGCTCAGTGTGCCCTGCAGGTTGCCGTAAATCGAGTAGTCGAAAGCATCCAGTCGGATCGCGGCGGGCAGGCCGATCTGGAGCTGGCCGATATCGGTGGGGTTGAGCTTGACCTCCAGCACCATGTCGCCCTCGGTCGGCGATATCTGCATCAATTCATCGCCCGCCCGCAGCACGCCGCCCTGGGTGCTGACCTTGAGGTACTTCACCACGCCCGCAACAGGCGCGACCAGAACAGTGTGGTCCAAGATGCTTTGGCGCTCTTCCAGCTTGTATCGGCTGCTCGACAACTCTTCGGCAAGTTTGCTCGCCTCAACCCGCGCCTCTTGCAGGTACTTGTTGCGCAGCGTACTGGCCTTGCCCTGCAGTTCGCTCAGCTGACGCCGCGCGCGCATGACTTCTATGCGGCTAATGTCACCGGTCTGGAGCAGCGCCTCGTTCATACGAAGCTCCTCCTGCGCCATGTCGGTCGCGTCCCGAATCGTGGCGAGCTCCTCGTTCAGGCTGCGCCGACGCTGCTCGAAAAGCGACTGCTGCGCTGAAACGAACTGCGGGAACTCCCTGAGCTTCTTGCCGAACTGCGGCGCCTGCTCAAGGGCTTCGGCCTGGGCGCGTACCAGCGCCGTTGCCAGCGCGGCATCCTTGGCACGGCTTTCTTCAAACGCCGCGCGCGGGCGCTCGCGCTCGAGAACGGCGAGCTGCTCTCCGCTGACCACGCTTTGGCCTTCCTTGACCAGGATGCGCGACAACACGCCGCCGTCGGCGGCCTGGATGACTTGGGTACGAGCGCCAGGAATCATCTGGCCCTGTGCGCGGACCGTCTGGTCTATCTCGAACCAGGCGGCCCAGGACAGGAAGGCGCCCAGTCCCAGCAACAGCAGCAGGGTCATCGACACCGCGCCGGACTGATGCGGGCTCTGTGCCTGGCTCATGCCGCCTGCCTCAGCGTGGGGCCCTGGAGCTTTTGCAGGATCTGGGCTTTGGGGCCATCGAGAACAATCTGGTGGTTAGCGACGACGATCAGGCGCTCGACCAGTTCCAGCATCTCGGCCTTATGGGTCACCAGCACCAGGGTGTGTTCGGGCGCAAGCGCCGAATGCAGCGCCTGCGTGACCTGCATTTCCAGATTGCGGTCCATCGACGCGGTCGGTTCGTCGAGCAGCCAGATCGACGGATTGCGCAGGAAGGCCCGCGTCAGATTGACAAGTTGCCGTTGGCCACCGGACAACCCGGTTCCGCCCTCGAAGATTTCCTGCTGAAGGCCCTTGGGGTGGGGGGTCACGACCGCCTGCAGCAAACCGGTGGCGCGGGCGGCCTGCATGATCGCCTCTTCCCCCGGGTCGATCTGGCCCAATATCAGGTTGTCGCGCAGCGTTCCGGCAAACAGACGCCCGTCCTGTTGGACATAGCCCATGTGGCTGGCCAAGGCGGGCTTCGCGATATGCGCCAGCGCTATATCGTCGAGCAGGATTCGCCCCTGCTGAGGCCGGTACATGCCCGATAGCAGCCGCAGCAGCGTCGTCTTGCCGGCGCCAACGGGACCGAGTACGCCTATTTTTTCGCCCGCCATAATGGCCAACGCGGGAATCGCCAACGCCTTGTTGGGTCCGTAATAGGCCACGACCGACTCGAAACGGTAGTCGCCGCGCAGCCGCTCGATTACGACCGGTTCCTGCTGGCCATGGTGGTCGTCTTCCAGCGCCCAGAGACGGTCCAGACCCTGCAGCGCTGCCTTGGCGTGCGCCCATTGCACCAGTTGGCTCGGAATCATGGCCACCGGCGCCAGCACCCGCCCCGACAGGATCGAACAAGCGATCAGCGCGCCCATCGTCAACTCGCCCCGGCTGACCAGCAAGGCGCCGGCGGCCACGAGCAATATGTACGACAGTTGCTGGAACGCGGCGCTGAAATGCTGCGCGTGTTCACTGATGTTGCGCATTTGGAGTTCGCAGTCGCGCGCGTCATCGGTGGCGCCCATCCAGCGCGACAGCATCCGCCAGCCGCCCTGCCCGCTTTTGATGGTCTCGGCGCCCTCGATGGTTTCGACCAGCAGTCCGGTTTTCAGGTTTCCGGCTGCCAACGCTTTGCCGGCAAATGCGTCGATCCGTCCGCGGTAGTGCGCGCCGATCGCTACGCATAGCACGAAAAAGCAAAGCGGTATCCATGCCAGCGGGCCGGCGATCAGCGCGATAACGAGCACGAACAAAAGCGCAAACGGGGCGTCGATCAGCAGGCTGGTTGTCATCGACGAAAAAAAACTTCGCACAGTTTCGTAACCGCGCATCTGGGCGGCGAGCGCGCCGACGCTGTTGGGCAACTGGTCGAGCCGCACCGCCAGAAAACGCAGATACACCATGCGCGCGAGGCGCTGGTCGACCCGGTCGATCATGCTCTCGTACAGGTTGGAGCGGATGCGCTTGGCGACCAGTTCGAAAACAATCGCGCCGAGAACCCCCAGCGTCAGCACCAGCAGGGTTTGCGAAGCGCCGGTGGGAATCACCCGGTCATAAATCTGCAGGCTGTAAAAAGAGGTCGCCAGGGCGACTGCATTGATCATCAGCGCGCCGATGAGCGCATCGCGAATCAGCGCGCGCTGCGCGAACACCTCGTCGCGGATCAGTCGGTACACCGGGCTGGCGCTGGCGACAAAGGGCTTTCGCAGCTTGAAGACGGCAACCGCATGGTCCGCCAGGCTGTCGTCGGCCTGCTCGATCCAACGACCCGTCGGCGCGTCCCACCATTCGCTGACCCATTGGTCCTGTGCATTCTTTCCACGCAGGATGCCCCATCGCCCGCCATCGTCGCCGGCTTGCGGATGGTCGACGCACAGCAGCGCAGGCACGTTGGCCGCATCGGGTTCCGATAGCCAGCGCGCAGGTCGCAGTTGCAGGTGGGCGCTGACAACCGCGATCCGCGATCGCGGATCGCTGCGCTTCGCCGCCATCGCCGCCCGGCCCGCTTCCTGCAAGGCAAGTCGGTCGACAGGTTCCTGCTGTAGCTGTGCGAGCCGCGCCAGGCACGGCAGCAGGCTTGCCATTGCGCCAGCGGATGCGTCGATCACAGGCTGCCCGCCACGGCGCCCCCGAGGCCCTGGGTCAGGATCGCCAGACGCCAACTAAGAACCACCTGTGCGGATGCGATATCGGCCAACTGCAGCTCCGTCTGCGCCAGTTCACGGGCTGCATTCATCACGTCCAGCCAGGTCTTTCGGCCCGCCAGAAACTGGCGATCGTAGGACTCAGACACTTGCCCCGCGGCGTCCAGAGAAGCCTTCAGGGCTGCGAGTCGCCCCTGTGTTGAAGCAGCAAGGGCGTGGTCCGCCAGCACCTGCTCATTGAGCGCACGACTTTGCACCTCTCTGTCGGCCAATGCGGCCTGGTGCTGCGCCTGCGCGGCTTCGATGTTGGACAAGCTGGAAAGACCCGCGCCAAAGCGGCTGCTCAGTCCCAGGAAAAGCCGGTTCTCCGGTGAGGCATTGCGGTAGCTGTAGTTGCCGTATTGCCTCTCAACGCGCAGATAGACTTCCGGCGCAAGTTCGGCACGCCGCTCGTCGATCGTCGCCAATTGGGCATCGGCCTGCGCCTGCGCTTTCTGGATCGCCGGACTCAGCCGCTGCGCCTGGGCCAGCAGGCTTTGAATTCCGGCGGGAACCGGCCGCGGGACGGCTGGCGCGCGTGCCAGCGCGATCGGGTCGGCAGGGCGGCCGATAAGCTGACCCAGGCGTGCCACTGCAATATCGTGCTGTGAGCGCAGAGCGGCAATTTCAGCTGCCAGCGTCTCCAACCGAGCAACCGCGAGCAACAGGTCGCTTTGGGCCGACACGCCTTGTTCTATCCGCCGAGCCACTTGCTCGCGCAATCGCGCATGGGTCGTGAGGCTCTTCTCCTGCGCCAAGGCCTTCAGGTGCGCGGCCAACCATTCTCCGTAAGCCTGCACCACCCGCAAGGCGAGCTGCACACGCGCCTCTTCGAGCGCAGCCCGGTTGACGCTGACGCCGGCCTGGGACTTGGCCACGCCCGCACTCAGCCGGCCGCCTGTCCACACCGGTTGCTGCAGACGCAGGCTGGTGACCGTGCTGTCGCCGGGATAGGAGCGGTCTGCAGCGCTGCTGTTAGCACTTTCAACGACCACCGAGGGTGTCGGATAGAACTGCCAGCGTGCAGCAGCCAGACCTGCCAGCGCAGAATCCACCTGGGCGCGTTGGGACTGCACTGCGGGGTGTGAAGAAAGCGCTGAAACAATCAGCGCGTCGAGCACCTGCGCCGGAGCCGGAATAGCCACCAGCGCCATCAGCAGGCAAGTAGTGGACTTCTTCAGGTTAAAGCGCCCGTGGTTTTTCATTTTGTCAACTGTTGGCAGTCGGCAATGCTTCGCTTTAGATAAGACAGTGCATACTTTGTCATTTTAACTTGGCCACTGTATATGCCCAGCGGTTCCCTGGCTTTTGAATAGCGTCCGTTTTATAGCAGTTGACTGCGGCTTTATCGCCTTCGAAGCGCCTGCTATGGGGCCGGCCCCATAGCCGAGCGCCATGCACCCCCATTGGCTGGCGCTCGGCGCCATTTTTCTCTGGGCCACCCTGGCGCCGCTGGGTGTGGCGCTTTCGCATGTGCCCCCGTTCCTGCTGACTGGTCTGGCGCTGCTGATCGGTAGCGTCATCGCGCTACCGCTCTCGGGTTGGCGGGTATCGCGCTGGAAGGTGGCGCCGACGACGCTCGCCCTGGGGGTTTACGGACTATTTGGCTTTCACCTGCTGCTATTTATGGCGCTGCGCAATGCGCCTGCGGTTGAGGCCAACCTGGTCAATTACCTGTGGCCGCTATTGATGGTGGTTCTGGCACCCCTGATGCTGCCCGGTGTGCGGTTCAAACTGGTGCACCTGATGGCAGCCCTGATGGGTTTTGCGGGCGCGGCCATCGCCATACTGGGCGACAAGCCACCGGAACCGGGATTTTCCCTGGGCTACCTCAGCGCCGCCGCATCGGCATTGGTTTGGGCCAGCTACTCCCTGCTAAGTAAGCGCGTTGCCGCATTTCCGACCGCCGCTGTCGGCAGCTTTGCCGCCTTGTCGGGCGCTCTCTCGCTGGTGTGCCACCTGCTGCTCGAGCGTCCGACTTCCATCAGCGTCGACGACTGGGCATTGATAGCGATCCTGGGACTCGGCCCCCTGGGATCGGCATTTTTCCTGTGGGACGCGGCGCTTAAGCGCGGCGACCCGCGCACGATAGGGCTGCTGGCGTTCCTGACGCCGCTACTTTCAACTTTACTTTTGCTGCTGTCGCGTGGCCAGACTCCCAGCCCGTCGATTGTTCTGGCGGCGGCTCTGGTGGCGAGCGCGGCGGCCATCGGGACACGATCGAGCTGAGCCCCCTCGTCGAACGGAAATCACGTCGGGTCGGTCTACTAATGCAGCCGAGCGGCCGGCTCCTCCTCGGCCATCACCTCATGCGCCCAGGCCCGCAGCTTGCCGGCGTCGGCGCGCAACACCTCCTGCTTGACCGCCAATATTTGCGCCGGATGCATCGAGAAGCTGCGCAGCCCCAGCCCCAGCAGGAGCCGGGTGAGACCGACATCGCCTGCCATCTCGCCACAAACGCTCACGCCCTTGGACTGCCGGTTGCATTCGGCAATGGTGTCGGCGACCAGACGCAGCACGGCCGGGTGCAGCGGGTCGTACAGATGCGCTACCGACTCGTCGGCACGATCGATTGCCAGCGTGTACTGGATCAGGTCGTTGGTTCCGATCGACAGGAAGTCAAAATACTTCAGGAACAGCTTGAGCGTCAGCGCGGCAGCCGGAATCTCGATCATGGCACCGAGCCGCACCGGCCCGTAGGGCGCAGCCCGGCCGTCGAGTTGCGCCCGGGCCTGCTCGAGCAGGCTCAGGGTCTGGCGGATCTCGCTCGCATGGGCCAGCATCGGAATCAGCAGATTGACCTGCCCGAAAGCGGCAGCGCGAAGTATCGCGCGCAGCTGGGTCAGAAACATATCCGGGTCCGCTAGGCTCCAGCGAATTGCCCGCAATCCCAGCGCCGGGTTCAGGTGGACCTCCTCGCGGCCCACCCGGTCTAGTTGCTTGTCGGCGCCGATGTCGACCGTCCGGATGGTGACCGGTAAGCCCTGCATTCCGTCTATGGCGCGACGATAAGCCAGATACTGTTCCTCTTCGTCAGGCAGATTCCCGTTGCGGCCCATAAACAGAAACTCGCTTCGGAACAGTCCCACCCCCACCGCGCCGGCCTTGACCGCGCCGGGCGCATCCTCCGGCATTTCGATGTTTGCCAGCAGCTCCACCCGGTGGCCGTCGAGCGTCACCGCCGGCGTATGCAGTAGCCGCGACAGGCGCCCGCGCTCGATCTCGCCTTGTCGCTGCTTGAAGCCGTACTCGGCCAGGATGATGGCCGATGGGTCGACGACCACGACACCGGCATCACCGTCGATCACCACCCAATCGTCCTGACGCACCAACTGGCTGGCCAGCCGCGCACCGACCACCGCGGGTATGCCCAAACTGCGCGCGACGATCGCGGTATGCGAGGTTCTGCCGCCCACGTCCGTCACGAAGCCGGCGAACACGCTTTGCTTGAACTGCAGCATGTCCGCAGGCGACAAATCGTGCGCAACCAGAATCAAGGGCACGTCGAGCGTGTCGTCGAGCAACAAGTCCTGCTGCGATGCGTGACGCAAGTTGCGCGTTGAAGCCGGGACGATCTTGACCGCCACCCCTTTCATAGCCGCCAGCACCTTCTCGGTAATTTGCTCGAGATCGGCCTTGCGCTCGCGAAGGTACTCGTCTTCCATCTCATCGAACTGCCGGGCGATGACCTCAAGCTGGGTCGTCAGGGCCCACTCGGCGTTGTAGAGCCGGTCGGTGATCCAGCGCTTGACGCCGGCGATGAGTTCCTGGTCCTGCAACAGCAGCAGGTGCACGTCGAGCAGCGCCGCCAGCTCGTGTGGCGTCTCTTTTGGCCCCATGTTGGCAATGGTGCGCTGCAGCCGCTGGATCTCGTCAACCACCGCGTTGCGGCCGCGCCGAACCCGCTCGATTTCGGCCTGCACCTGCTCGGCTCTGATGAAGTAGTGCGCGACATCGACCCGGCTGGAAGCGACCAGCACGGCACGCCCGATGGCGATGCCGCGTGCGACAGCCAGACCGTGGATGGCAAAACTCACTCGCCCTCTCCAAACTTGTCGGCAATCAGCGCCAGCAGTGCCAACGACGCCTCCTGCTCCCGTTCGCCATTCGTCTCGACTTCAACCGTCGTTCCTATGCCGGCGGCCAACATCATCACGCCCATGATGCTCTTGGCGTTGACGCGCCGCTCGCCACGCGACATCCATACTTCACACGGAAAGCTTCCGGCCAGCTTGGTCAGCTTGGCCGACGCGCGGGCATGCAAGCCCAGTTTGTTGCTGATGTGCGCCGTGGTCTTGATCATGTCTTTTCATTGCCCTGTTCTTGGGATGCAATTGTCGCGACCTGCATCACACCCTGCATGCCGCCCTCGATGGCGCGCTCCACCAACTGGTCCAAGGGCTCTGACCTGTAGGTTAGTGCCCGCAGCAGCATCGGCAGATTGACCCCGACGACCAACCGCGATGCGGCGCCGTCAACGATCTTTTGTGCCACGTTGCACGGGGTGGCGCCAAACACATCCGTCAGAACCAGCGCTTGGCGCTCCGCAAGCCGGGCCAGCGCACTCCTGGCGCCGGATAGCGTGGTTTCAAGTGGCGCCGCGCTGTCAACGTCAAACGCCACCACCGACTGCGCACTTTCGGGGAAAACATGCAAAATGCAGTGCCGCAAAGCGCCGGCAAGCGGCGCATGGGCGATGATCATGATGCCGGTGCTCATAGGTCAGGCCTGCATTTTATGGCCCGCCCCGCGCAGAAAATGAAGGTACGCGCCGACGCAGCACAACAAGAAGGCTGCCAGGGCAAGCTGAAAGGATGGGGTCGGACCGAGCCCGAGCATCAGCAGTCCGTCAATCAGCAAGCCTACGCCCCACTGGATGACAAAGACGCCCAAGAAAATCACCAGGTTGTAAGCCGACAAAGCCCGTCCTGCCGCCTCGGGACCGAAAGCCATGCCGATCGCCGGCAGGGATGGGGTAACGAAGGTGCAAGCCACGCAATACATCGCCAGCAAGGGGCCGGCGCCTGCGGGCCAATACGCGGGCGAAGCGATCACCAGCGCCAACAGCACAAAGCTCAGTGGCAAGCCAGCCCCGATCAGACGGTCTGCGTGCAGTCCGCGTCTGGTCAGCCACGAACTCGCCAGCCCCCACACCCAGTAGCTCGCCAGCATGGCGACGTTGATCCAGAAGAGCCCGGTGGCCGCCTCCATTGGCGAATATCCCCCCACTTTGATCATCCATGGCGCTGCCCAAAGGGTCTGCAGCGCCCACAAGCCGCCATAGCAAAAGAAACCCACTGGCGCCATCCGGCGAAAATAGGGATGGCGCCAGACTTCCGCATAGCCCGCCTTTGGCGCTACCGAAACCAAGCCGGTACCTGGCTGTGTCCAGGCGGGGACCAGCCAAGTAATCAATATCATGGCTAGCAGCAGCATCAGGGCCAGCGCCCAAAACAGCGGCCGCCATCCAAACAGGGGCGTCAGCCATTGCACCGGCAAGGTGGAGGCGACCATGCCCATCGAAGCGGCCATCAGCATCCAAGAGTTCGAGCGCATCTGGGTGGCGGGTGCAAACCAGCGCCGGTAGCCGGTGAGCGGGGCCATCAGGCAGGCACTCACGCCCACCCCGCACAGGACGCGCGCAGCCAGCAAGCCGGCAAAGCTGGTCGCCAACGAGAATGCTATGCAGGCCATGACGGCCACGGCGAGAAAACAAAGGATCACGCGTTTAGGGCCGTGGCGGTCGAGCCAACTGCCAAGAGGGAGCTGCGTGAGCGAGAAGCCAAGAAAGTAGCCCCCCGCCAGCAGTCCCAGATCACGGGCCTGCAATGCAAACTCCTGCGTCAGGACGGGCGACAAGGTCGCGGTCATTGCGCGGATCAGCGCCGACAGAAAATAGGCAAATGCAAAGGCGATGAAGACGAAAACCGCGGTGCGCGGTGCGAGTGCGTTCATTGGAATCTGAGCCCGTTGAAAAAGGTGTCTGCCACATCCGGGGGAAGGGTCTCAGCGTACAGGAGCGCTGCGAAGACATGCTGATCCTTGAAAAACCAGGCGCCCTGCATGGCCACCGGAGTCCCGTCAGGCCGGGTTCCCGTCGCCCGGATGAGCACCGGCTTCGCGCCTTGTTTGGCTAGCGCAAACGCAAAGTCCACCGGGGTCGGGGGGCCCGCCCGCATCGCTGCCACCGTCGCATCGCGCCACTGCGCCATGGTGGCGCCAGCCCTGCCGGCATCGTCCAATCGGACCGATCCAATGGCCAGCGTGACGCCTGCGGTGTCACACGCCGTCATGTGCAACTCCAAGGACTGGCCATCGATGGGCACGGCGCGAGTCGCACGCTTGGGCTTGCACGGGAATAGGGCCGCCAGTGGCGTGGCGTCGATGCTCGCCTCCCGCCAATTGAAAGCCGGCGCACAAGCCGTCGATGACAGCAATGTCAGAATGGATAGGGCGGCATTCGCAAGGCGCATACGCCGATTATCCCGAGTGCAGCACGGTGGCCGCAGAACCCATCAACCATCGTCGTCAATCGATCGAAGTGCTGCGGCCTTCTCAAGATCGCGTCTCGTCGTGCGACTTGCCCACCCGGGGTGGTAATATGATTCAGGCTTCATTGGGGGCGGTGTATGCCGAAGACGATCCGTGTTTGGGCGCTGCCGAGGCGTGTTATTCATTGGGCGATGGCGACTCCCGCACGCGCTTGCATCGCAAGCCCGGAAAATGGGCATGGCCAGCAGGCTACTGACTGCAATGCAGGTTGTAACGGATCGCATCGCTGTGCGTAGCCGCTGTGGCATGCGCCGTCACGCGCAGAGGTAACCAAGGATGAAGCCCGCGATGCTGGAAATTCGCACGCCGACCGTGCCCGAAGAGCTGGATGCGCTACGCCTGATCCTGCGCGAGTCTGCCGCATCGCTGTCCATCGATCTGGACGTTCAGGACTTTGACGCCGAGCTCTCCACCTTGCCGGGCGCTTACTGCGCTCCCCGCGGAACGCTGCTTGCAGCGCGCGTGGACGGGTCGCTTGCGGGTTGTTGCGCGTTGCGCCCGCTGGACGACGTGGACTACGCGAATGCTTGTGAAATGAAACGCTTGTTTGTGCGTCCCCAATACCGCGGCTTGGGGCTAGGGCGCCAGTTGGCCGAGGCCGCCCTTGACGCTGCGCGACAGGCGGGCTACGCCTGCTTGCTGCTCGACACCCTGAGCAATATGGAAACAGCCCGCGCCCTGTACCAGGATCTGGGCTTTGAGGAAATCCCGCCGTACTACCACAACCCGATCGCCGGGTCGCACTACCTGATGGTCAGGCTGTGATGCGCCAAGGCTCAGGCTTTTGCCTGAGCCAGCATGGTGGTGGCATCGCTTACTTCGAATTTCCCGGCCGCCTCCACATTCAGCGTTGCGACTTTTCCATTCTTGACCAGCATCGAATAGCGGTTGCTGCGAAGGCCCATGCCACGGGTGGAAAGATCCAGCGTCAGCCCAACGGCTTTGGAAAAATCGGCGGATCCATCGCCCATCATGCGGACCTTGCCGCCGCATTTGAGTTCCCGGCCCCATGCGCCCATCACGAATGCGTCGTTAACACTCACGCACCAGATCTCGTCAA
Organism: uncultured beta proteobacterium; assembly: GCA_903885415.1. Lineage (GTDB taxonomy): Bacteria > Pseudomonadota > Gammaproteobacteria > Burkholderiales > Burkholderiaceae_C > CAISIP01. The sequence goes on along the minus strand of CAISIP010000030.1, from coordinate 1,116 downwards.
CGCCAGCCGCCTTGAGTTCTGCAAATTTCTCCAGATAACCGGGAACATGCTTGGCCGAGCAGGTCGGCGTAAATGCGCCCGGCAAGGCAAAAAGTGCAATGGTTTTGTTGGCAGTCCCGGTGAAAACTGTCACCGGATTGGCGCCGATGCTGCAACCGTTGCCCTCCACGTCCGAGTACTCCATCAGCGTGGCTTCGGGAAGCTTGTCGCCTACTTTGATCATCGTCTGCTCCTAAAGGTTGTAATTGTCCGGCAAATACCGGTATCCGTCTGACTGCGTCTACGCCCGCCAAGCGAAACGGCTCACATTGTGAGCCGTTTCGCGCAAGGATGCGGCCCCGTCTCGCTATAGGCCTACACCACAGCGGCTTTCTCGACCAATCGAACCGCGACCCAATTCTTGGTCTTGGAAATTGGCCGACTCTCGGTAATTTCAATCACATCTCCCATCTTGTACTCGCCCTTCTCATCATGGGCGTGGTACTTGCTGGACTTGCCGACAATTTTTCCGTAGAGCTCGTGCTTGACCCGACGCTCTATCAGCACCGTCACGGTCTTGCTGCGCTTGTCGCTGACCACCTTTCCAATAAGGCTGCGCTTGAGAGATACCTTGGCTTCCGTCATTTAGACGCTCCTTCCGTAACGGCTGCTGCCGCGCTTTTCTTTTGCGCAAGAATCGTCTTGGCCCGGGCAATATCGCGGCGCGTCGAGCGCAGGGTGGCGGTGTTGCTAAGCTGCTGGGTGGCTTTTTGCATGCGCAGTCCAAAATGGGCCTTCTGCAACGCCTGCACTTCCAATTCAAGCCCTGCAACGTCCTTCAGACGCAATTCTGTAGTATTCATGATCTTTTCTCCGAAGAAATGAGGGCTACTGGCCGATCATGCGCGACACGAAGGTCGTTCGCAATGGCAGCTTGGCTGCCGCAAGCCGAAACGCCTCACGCGCCAGTTCTTCGGGAACACCCACGATCTCGTAAAGCACCTTACCTGGCTGTATCTCTGCCACGTAATACTCTGGGTTGCCCTTGCCGTTACCCATGCGCACCTCTGCCGGTTTCTGCGAAATCGGCTTATCTGGGAAGATCCGAATCCATATGCGTCCGCCGCGCTTCACATG
>CAISIP010000029.1 GCA_903885415.1 uncultured beta proteobacterium | reverse complement strand
GGTCATTCGCACACCATCCGCAGTGCCATCGCCGACCCAGAAATCGAGGACGTCGTGCTGACCACTGAAGAAGAGGGCGTGGCCTTGGTCGCAGGCGCCTGGCTTGGCGGGCAGCGCGCTGTGCTGCTGATGCAGAGCAGCGGCGTTGGCAACTGCATCAATATGTTCTCTCTGTTGCAGGCGGCTGACTTCCCGTTCTTCACGCTTGTCACGATGCGTGGCGAGTACGCCGAGTTCAACCCCTGGCAGGGGCCCATGGGCAAGGCCACGCAGGCGGCGCTGGAACTGATGGGCATCCATGTTCTGCGGGTGGACGACCCCGCCAAGGTCGAAGAGATCGTCAGCGCGGGCTTCGATGCCGCGTTCCAGGCCGGCGAGAAGGTCGCCGTGCTGCTGGGCCAGAGCCTGATCGGCCGCAAGAAATGGGAGCGCAACTGATGCCAAGCACCGCAATAGGTCAGCGCACGAGCCGTCGTGCCTTTGTTTCCCGCCTGCTGGACGCCACGCCTGAGGCGCTGGTAATCGCCGGGCTGGGTTCCGCCGCCTACGACGTGTTCGCGGCCGGTGACCGCGAGCGCAACTTCTATCTCTGGGGCGCCATGGGTGGCGCCACCTCGATCGGCCTCGGGCTGGCGCTGGCGCAGCCGCAGCAATCGGTGCTGGTGATCACCGGCGATGGCGAACAGTTGATGGGCATTGGCAGCCTGGGCACCATCGGCGTCAAGCAACCCAGGAACCTGACCATCGTGGTGCTGGACAACGGGCACTTCGGCGAGACCGGCATGCAACGCAGTCACACCAGCCTGGGCACCGACCTCGTCGCGGTGGCCAAAGGCTTCGGCATCGAAGATGCGTTTTCCACCGGCAGCCTCGCTGCCAGCGATGACATCGCCCGGCGCATCAACGCCAGGTCGGGCACGCTGTTCGCGCAGGTGTTGATCGAGGCCGACGAGCCGCCCCGCGCGCTGCCGCCGCGCGATGGCGCTTACGTCAAGAACCGCTTCCGCGCCGCCCTTGGGCTGAAGCCGTTCTGAGCTGCTGGCAGCATGAAGCGCTACCAGCTCCGTATTGACGGCCAGAGTGCGGACCCTGCGGGGGCGAACTGGTTCGAGACCCAGAACCCGTACACCGGGCAGACCTAGGCTGAGATGACCGCAACCCAGCGCGCGCTGATGCGCAAGCTAGGCGACCTGATCGCCCGCGACGCGGCCAAGCTGGCCACGACCGACGTGCGCGACAACGGCAAGCGAAGTCAAAGGCCAAGCCATAACGCCAAGGCTCACGTTCCACCCGGTCAGCGACATTCATGCGGGTGCTGTGGCTAAAGTGCAAGCCGGCCTGCGTCGGCGCATCCTGCGCGCTTTTGTGGGCAGGGGGCTCTTGGAGGGTTTAGAGGCCAAAGAGATGCTCGCCAAACAGCACAGCGAGCCGCCCAGTGACAAGCGCGGCGCCACGGTAGGCGATCTGCACCTCACGCCGCTGGAGCTGATCGACCGTATTGCTGCGCTGGTGCCCCCGCCGTGGATAACTGAGCGGCCCACACCTCAAGGATGCGGACCGCCGGCGGGTACGCCGGTGCCTCAGTTACCCACCGCTCCCCGACTCTCCGCCTTAGGCCTGACGCGCTGGCGCTTGCCAATAGCCTTTCACATATGAGAAACCACATTTTGGGGGGACTCAACCGTGCTTGCGTGCATGGTCGTACAAGCCCCGGACCTTGGGCGCGTTCGCTTCGAGTTCGCGGATACGTTGTGGGCCCGAGGGGTGGGTCGACAGAAATGCCGGTCCGCCACCAGCGCCCGTTGCCGCCGCCATCTTTCGCCAAAGGCTGGCGCCGGCACTTGGATCGAAGGCCGACCGCGCAGCCATTTCAAGGCCGACCAGATCGGCCTCGCTCTCGTCCTCGCGCCCAAACTTCAGCGTCAGCAGCCTGGTTCCTAGGTTAGCGGCCACATTGCCCAGGTCGCCGAGTCCCAGCAACTGCGCACCCACCGACAGGCCGATGCCGGTGGCCTGACTTTTGGCCAGCCGCTCGCGTGCATGCTCGCGCAGCGCGTGCGCCATCTCGTGCCCCATCACCATCGCAGCCTCGTCGTCGCTGAGCTTGAGCTTGTCCAAAATGCCGGTGTAAAAGGCAATCTTTCCACCTGGCATGCAATAGGCATTGATCTGCTGGCTGCCAATCAGGTTGACCTCCCAGCGCCAGCTGCGCGCGCGCTCGTTCCACTGCGTCGCGAATGGGATCAGGCGCTGCGCAATCGCACGCAGCCGCTTGAGCTGAGGGTGGCTGTCGGGTGCCAGCGTCCCCTGAGTCCGGGCTTGGCCCATGGTCTGCAGATACTGATGGACCGCGGCCGACTCCAACTGCTGGGCGCCGACCAGATTGCGCAAGACCGAGGGCTTGCCGACGTCGACCTGCGCCAACGCAGGGGCAAGCGCCGTCGCGCCAGCCGCCAGAACGAAGGCGCGGCGCGCGGACCAGACTGAATGCTTTGAACGGCAGTGCCCACACATGCGTCAATAATAGCCACAAGCTGACGCCACCGCATGAACCAAGTTGTTACCGAACCCGCCAATAACCCGACCCGTACGCGCTGGCGTGACGCGCTGCGCGTCTACCGCGAGCCCGCGAGCCTGCGTATGCTGCTGCTGGGCTTTTCGGCCGGACTGCCGCTGCTGCTGGTTTTTGGAACGCTGAGCTTCTGGCTGCGCGAAGCGGGCGTCAACCGAAGCACCATCGGCCATCTGAGCTGGGTCGGCCTGGCCTACGGATTCAAGTGGCTCTGGTCGCCGTTGGTGGACCGGCTGCCGATACCGGTATTGACACGTCTGCTGGGACGCAGGCGCAGCTGGTTGCTGCTGTCGCAGGCGGTCATCATGTTGGCGCTGGTGGGCATGGCGACGACCGATCCGAGGCTGTCTGTCACACCCATCGTGTGGGCTGCGCTGGCGGTCGCTTTCGCATCGGCCACGCAGGACATCGCACTCGACGCTTATCGCATCGAGTCGGCCTCGGTGCAGCGCCAAGCAGCGCTGGCCGCCACCTACCAAACCGGCTACCGGCTGGCGATGATATGGGCCGGCGCCGGCGTTCTTTGGATAGCGGCACGCTCAGAGGTGGCCAACTTGGCGAGCTACCAGCCAGGCGCGTGGCAGACCGCATATCTTGTGATGGCGGCGTCGATGCTGTTGGGCATAGGGACGGTGTTGGCGGCGCCCGAGCCCGCGCGGCGGGCGATCGCGCCAGCAAAAAATCTTGCCGAATGGCTGCAGGCAGCGCTGGTAGCGCCCTTTTCCGACTTCATCGGGCGTTACCGCTGGCAGGCGGTATTGATACTGGCGCTGATTGCGCTGTACCGCATCAGCGACGTGGTGATGGGCATCATGGCAAACCCGTTTTACGTCGACATGGGTTACAGCAAGGACGAGGTTGCTGCAGTTACCAAGGTCTACGGGGTCGTGATGACGCTGGTGGGCGCCTTTGTCGGCGGCGCCTTGGGAATGCGCTTTGGCGTGATGCGTATCCTGATGCTCGGCGCCGTCCTCAGCGCATCCAGCAATTTGCTCTTTGCCTGGCTGGCTGGACATGGCCACGATGTCGGCGCACTGATCTTCGTGATTTCGGCCGACAACCTGAGCAGCGGCATCGCGTCGGCCGCCTTCATTGCCTACCTGTCGGGCCTCACCAACGTTCGCTATTCGGCGACGCAGTACGCGCTGTTCAGCTCGCTCATGCTGCTGCTGCCCAAGTTCCTCGCCGGGTTTTCGGGCGAGGTGGTCGACGCATTCGGCTACGCCTGGTTCTTCGTCGCAACGGCGCTGCTCGGCGTTCCGGTACTGCTGCTGATTGGGCTGGCATTACGCCATGCGGGCCCGACCCAGGACGCCGCGCCGGCTGCCAGCGACCTGGACTGAGCGACCCTTCCTTTTACTTTTCTTTACCGCCGGTGCACTCGCAAGTATCGGCTACGCAATAGACTGCGGCCATGACACAGCGGCTGCTGATGATTGAAGACGATGCGCGCCTCGCCCACATGGTGCAGCAGTATCTGGGCGAGTCAGGATATCGGGTCGCGCATGCGCCCGACGCTCTTTCGGGGCTGGCGCAGATGCAAGGCGGCGGTCCTCTGCCCGAACTGATCGTCCTCGATTTGATGCTGCCCGACATCGACGGGTTGGAAGTGTGCCGGCGCATCCGCTCAATGCCGGGCGCAGCGGCGCAAACGCCCATCCTGATGCTCACCGCCAAGGGCGACCCGATGGACCGCATCATTGGCCTGGAGATGGGCGCCGACGATTACCTACCAAAGCCTTTTGAGCCACGCGAATTGCTCGCCAGAATCCGTGCCATCCTGCGCCGAAAGGCACCGGCGGGGGCGCCCTCACTGCGCTTTGGCACACTGGAAATCGACCGCGACGCGCGCAGTGTGAACGTGGCGGGACTCCCCTGCGATCTGACCTCCTACCAGTTTGATTTGCTGCTGGCCATGGCCGAGCGACCTGGGCGGGTGCTGTCACGCGAGCAGATCATGGAGGCGGTTCGTGGGCGCGAACTCGACGCCTTTGACCGTTCGATCGATGTCCACATCGGACGCATCCGTGCGGTGATCGAACGCGACCCCAAGAGCCCCAAGCGCATACTGACCGTTCGCGGCGTCGGCTATGTTTTCGCACGTCAGCAGGACTGAGGACGGGTACACAGACTGGACCGATGAAACTGCCACTCCACCACCGCCTGTATCTGCGCATCTGGCTGGCCATCGTCGGGACAGTGTTCGTTCTTGCCCTGCTGGCCGGATGGATCGCGCGCCTGGAGCTCGAGCACGAACACGCGCAACGGCCGGGGCGTGAAATCCTCGTTCGCAATGACCAGGGCGAGTTGCTGGCCCAGGCGGATGTGCGACCGATCCGCAACCCCGGTCAGGCCCCCGAATTCCAAATTGCGCTGCGCGACGGGACGACGCTGCTGATCCAGCTGCCACGGCCCGCCAATCGCAGTCCGGCGGTCGGGGCGATGCGCCCGCCCTTCGGTTTTGCCTGGCTACTGGCGCTGGTGGCACTGGCCGTCGCACTGGGAACCTACCCGATCGTCCGACGGCTTACCAAGCGGCTGGAGGCGCTGGAGCTTGGCGTGCGGCGATGGGGCGAAGGCGATTTGTCGCTGCGCCTTTCCGAACTGGGACAAGACGAGGTGGCTGCGCTGGCCAAAGGCTTCAACGTCGCCGCGCATCGGGTGCAGGCGCTGCTGCTGTCGCACAAAGCGCTGCTGGCCAATGCGTCGCATGAGCTGCGCTCGCCGCTGACGCGCATCCGCATGGGCCTTGAGCTAATGGACGCCCAACCGGCCGCGCACCTTAAAGACGAAATCGCGCGCAGTATCCAGGAGCTTGACCAGCTGATCGACGAGATCCTGCTGGCAAGCCGCCTCGACGCCAGCGAGACAGCGATAGGAACCATGGAGCCGGTCGACCTGCTCGCCCTGGCCGCCGAAGAATGTGCACTCGTTGGCGCGGAACTTGATGCCCGTGGCGAAGCCGCTGGCCTGACCGTACTCGGTGTTCCCAAATTGCTGCGCCGCCTGCTTCGAAACCTGCTCGACAACGCGCGCCGCCATGCAAGCAGCAAAGTCAGCCTGCAAATGCGCTGCGAGGCCGCAGAGCTAGTGCTCCAGGTGTGTGACGACGGGCCCGGGGTGCCGGCCAACTTACGCGAGCGGATTTTCGAGCCCTTTTACCGGCTTCCGGGCGCCACCGAACGCGATGGCGGCGTCGGCTTGGGGCTCGCGCTGGTCCGGTCTATCGCGCAACGCCACGGCGGAACCGTGTCCTGCGAAGCTGCGCCCGCAGGCGGCGCCGTTTTCGTTCTGCGCCTGCCGCACAGGTCGGCTGAGGCCGCCTAAGCCCGGCGCCTGCACGTCCATTTGGGGACTTGGACCCCCGCAAGCGCTGGGCGCCCCCCAAACAAGGGGTGGTCAGATGCACACGACAAGCGCACACTGCGCACACTGCTGTCACAGTTCTTATTCAAAGGCGACATAAAAATCAAAGAACACCTGCTTTGCGATTTGCCCGATGTTTCTAACCGCGCCCCTCGGGGCATTCAAGGCCACCGCAAGGTGGCCTTTTTTTGGCTAGTGGTGCGCGCTGAAATGCTCTCCGGCACGGAGTTGGTACACCGTTCCGCAATACGGGCATTTGGCCTGCCCCGTATGCGCTATGTCCAGGTACACCTTGGGATGGCTATTCCAGATCTTCATCTCGGCCTTGGGACTGGGGCAGAAAATACCGCCCTGCGCGTTGAGTTCCTTGGCCAGCAGTTCGACTTGCATTTTGCTCATTACAGGGCCCACGCAGATTCACACATGGGACAGCCAATGCCGGTACTTGGCATTGCGTCCGTTGACGATATCAAAGAACGCACTCTGGATTTTTTCGGTAATCGGACCGCGCGTTCCGTTGCCAAGCGCGACCCGGTCGAGTTCGCGAATGGGTGTCACTTCGGCGGCGGTGCCGGTAAAAAATGCCTCGTCGGCGATATAAACTTCGTCGCGGGTGATGCGCTTTTGCACCAGTTCCAGCCCCAGATCTTTGCAGATATGCAGCACCGTATTGCGCGTGATGCCGTTGAGCGCGCCCGCCGAAAGGTCGGGCGTATAAACCACGCCGTCCTTCACGACAAATACATTTTCTCCTGCGCCTTCACTAACAAAGCCGCTCGCATCGAGCAGCATCGCCTCGTCGTATCCGTCGTCAAGCGCCTCCATGTTGGCAAGGATTGAATTGGTGTAGTTGCTCGTCGCCTTGGCCTGCGTCATCGTGATGTTGACATGGTGGCGGGTGTAGCTCGAGATCTTCACCCGGATGCCATTTTTCATCCCGTCCTCACCCAGATACGCGCCCCAGGGCCAAGCCGCGACCATGATGTGGATGGTATTGCCGCGCGGGCTGACGCCGAGCTTTTGCGAGCCGATCCAGATGAGCGGACGGATGTAGCAGCTCTCCAGCCCATTGTCGCGAACCACCGCGAGTTGCGCCTGCATCACCTCCTGCTTGGTAAACGGGATCACCATGCGCAGTATCTTGGCACTGTTGAACAGCCGGTCGGTGTGCTCCTGCAAACGGAAGATGGCGGTTCCACCGGCGGTGTTGTAGGCGCGCACGCCCTCGAATGCGCCGCAGCCGTAGTGCAGCGAATGCGTCAGCACATGGATCTTGGCGTCGCGCCAGTCGACCATCTGGCCGTCCATCCAGATCTTGCCGTCACGGTCGGCCATCGAGGGGGGCATGGCATTCATCTTGTCTCCTTGGGTTGGGTCCACGCGGATGCGGCTCGGCGCAGTTCGTCGCCGATTCTAGGCGGTGGCGCCATCGGAAGCGGGCCGGATCAGTTCCCATCGTGTCAGCTTGCCACCCTGGAACTCGCAGTCCACATGCGAGTCGCTGCCGTCGGTCCAGCGGTACTGTTCGGGTTGCACATCTTTTGGTGAGCGCGGCTCCCCCAGCGCCTTCGTCAGCGCGACCACATGCATCAGGCTGACGCCCCGGCGCAGCTTGGCATTCAGCATCACGGCGCTGTCCACATAGCCGACCGGCCGCTTAGCCGCGCGCTTGAGGATCGCCAGCAGCCGGTTGAAGTGCAGCAAAGCCCACATGACCGCAGCCGACGCGACGACGGCAACGCCGGGCCAACCGTAAGATCGCCACGCGCCATAACCGAGCGCCACCAGCGCCAGCGGTATACCAAGTCTGAGCATGAATCGTTGAAAAAGCATTTTCTGTGCGATGGAGGCTGCACGCGGCAACCGGGACGAAACCGGAGGATTTTCAAGCGCGCCAAGCGCGCCGCCCGTCAGTGTAAGGCGGCCCAAGCTCCGGCTGCATCGGACTGCCACGGTGTTCCAATGCGGGCCACCGGTTCATGTCATGCCAGACCGCGCACCAGCTCCAGCGCCTGCTCGATGCGTTCGACCGGGTGGATCGTCAGTCCTTCAATCGCCTTCTTCGGTGCGTTGGCCTTTGGCACGATAGCGACGCCAAAGCCCAGTTTGGCGGCTTCGCGCAGGCGCTCCTGGCCGCGCGGTGCCGGCCGCACTTCGCCGGCCAGTCCCACCTCGCCGAAGGCGATGAAGCCTTTGGGCAGCGGCTTGCCGCGCAGCGACGAAGTGATCGCCAGCATCACCGCCAGATCGGCGGCCGGTTCGCTAATGCGCACGCCGCCGACCGCGTTGACAAACACGTCCTGGTCCATGCAAGCCACCCCCGCGTGGCGATGCAGCACCGCCAGCAGCATCGCGAGCCGGTCACGGTCCAGGCCGACGCTCAGGCGGCGCGGGCTCGGTCCACCGCTGTCGACCAGCGCCTGGATTTCGACCAGCAGCGGGCGCGTTCCCTCGAGCGTGACCATGACGCAGCTGCCCGCCACCGGTTCGCTGTGCTGGCTCAGGAAGATCGCGCTCGGGTTGCTGACGCCCTTGAGCCCTTTCTCGGTCATGGCAAAAACGCCAATCTCGTTGACAGCGCCGAAGCGGTTCTTGATCGCGCGAACCAGCCTGAAACTGGAATGGGTGTCGCCCTCGAAATACAGCACCGTGTCGACCATGTGTTCGAGAACGCGGGGGCCAGCCAGCGCGCCCTCCTTGGTGACATGGCCTACCAGCACAATGCACGCGCCGCTGGCCTTGGCGGCGCGCGTGAGGTGGGCGGCGCACTCGCGCACCTGCGCCACAGATCCCGGGGCCGACGTCAGTTGGTCCGAGTACACGGTCTGTATCGAGTCGATCACTGCGATGTCGGGCTGCACCTGGTCCAGCGTCGCGAGTATCTTTTCGAGCGCGATCTCGGCGAGCACCTTCACCTGCGAGTGGTCGAGCCCGAGCCGGCGCGAGCGCAGCGCCACCTGCGCAGCGCTCTCCTCGCCCGTCACATACAGCGTGTTGCGGCCCGCAACCTGCAGCGCGTGCAACGCCTGCAGCAGCAGCGTAGATTTGCCAATGCCGGGGTCGCCGCCGATGAGCACCACGCCGCCCTCGACGATGCCGCCGCCCAGAACCCGGTCGAGCTCTTCGTGGCCGGTCGGCGTACGCTCCATCTCGGTCGCTTCGATGTCGCACAGCGCCGCGACTGCGGCGCTGCGGGCCAGTGACGCGAAGCGGTTTCTGGCGGGGGCGCCGCTCTCGACCACCGACTCGATCAGCGTGTTCCATGCGCCGCACGACGGGCACTTCCCTAGCCATTTGGGACTGGTGCCGCCGCAATCGCTGCAGGTGTAGACGTTCTTCTCTTTGGCCATGGGCCCATGTTACTGGATGGGCTTACAGCCACCGATCATCCAACAGGCCAGGGAATCCCTTACCATTCCGACCTTCCTGTCCGTTCAAAGCACACCATGCCAACCTCTGTCAACCCCTTCAAGCAGGCGCTCCAGCAGCGCCG
>CAISIP010000028.1 GCA_903885415.1 uncultured beta proteobacterium | reverse complement strand
GTGACCGTGGTGATCGGGATGATCTACACCGTCGTGCTGTTTATGATCGTGCCACTCGTATCGACGCTCGAAGGCATGGACAACAGCCTCATCGAGGCCGGCTACAACCTGGGCGGCAGCCGCTGGATGGTATTGCGCCGAATCGTCATTCCCTATGCGATGCCCGGCATCGTCGCCGGCTGCATCATCGTGTTTATGCTGTGCGCCGGCAGCTACCTGACGCCGGTGCTGCTCGGGGGCAAGAACAGCATGTGGTTCACCGAGCAAATTTACGACCAGTTCATCACCCGGTCCAACTGGGAGTCGGGGTCGGCGTTCGGCATCCTGCTTCTCGCTTTCACCTCGCTGGTCGTGTGGCTGGGCCTTCGCCTGTCCGGTCAGAAGCTCGCCACCACCGTGGCGCGATAGGGCCGATATGAACGTCGCAGCGCCCCAGACGCCGTTCCTGCGTGCGGTGTATCACGTGTATGTCGCGCTATTCTTCGCCTACCTCGCCACCCCATTGGTGGCGGCTAGCGTGTTCGCGTTCCACGACTCTGAGTTCGCCGGGTTTCCCTGGATGGGGTTCACCCTTGACTGGTTCGTCGGTACCAAAGAGCCCAAGCTGGGACTGTTCCAGGACCGCCGATTGCTGCAGGGGCTGTCGAATTCGCTTCTTGTCGCGGTCATCGTCGCCTCGGTCTCGGTGTTCGTCGGAACGACCAATGCCTTTTTGTTTGAGCGCCGCAACGTTCCCGGAAAAGCCTTCCTGTCCGTCCTGATGGTGGTCCCGCTGGTGATTCCTGGCGTGATCCTCGGCATCTCGATTCTGGTGCTTGCCAGCAGCATCGCCAACCCGCTCGAGGACCTGCTTAACCGCGACCTGCCGCTGCTGCGCCCGGGCCTGTTCCTGGTGGTGCTCGGGCAATTCTCGTTCCTGACCACCATCACGACCCTAGTGATTTCTGCCCGCTTGCGCAAGTTCGACATCGCGCTGGAGGAAGCCGCGCTCAATCTCGGTGCGGGTCGCGCGCGTGTGCTGGCCACTGTCACACTGCCTTTCCTGCGCCCGGCACTGATCGCCGCGTACTTGGTCGCGTTCCTGATGTCGTTTGAGAATTTCAACACGACCCTGATGTTGGTGGGCTCTGACTCGCCACTGACCGTCACGATGTACGACCGGATGGTGAAGGGCGGATCGACCCCCGTGCTCAATGCGATCTCACTGTTTTTGATCATCGGCTCGGGCATGCTGGCGCTGTTAAGCGTCCTGATTCAGCGCGAGCGAACACCCGGCGACGGAAACCGGAATTAGTGCGACACGCTCCACGCAAGGGTCGGTGCCGCATGGACCCAATCAAAGCTTTACGCGACGCATGACAAACTTTCACATCGCCGTCGATGGCCTTCCCCAACCGGCGGTGGGTGCGGCTGATCCGCCGCGCTGGGCTGCAGGCATGCTTCGTGCGGCGCTGATACGCGCCGGACATGTGTGCGTTGACGAAGCCAGTGCGCAGGTGGTGGTGCGCGCCCAAATGGGCAACTGCGCCACTGCCACCGTATGGGCGCGGCGGCAACGACGCGAACTGCCGACGGCGCCCGATGGATTTCTTCTCGCACCGCTGCCGCTGCGGGGCAAGCGGGAATTGCTCGCCTGGGGGGTGGGATCGCGCGGCTTGGTGTATGCGCTGTTGGAACTGGCCGATCGCGCCGACCATTGCGCCGCTGGCGAGGATCCACTTTCACTGGACGAGCCATTGTTGCTGGCACCGGTCGAGGGTCTGCGCGGCGTGTCGCGGTGTATATCCAGCGAGGTCGAAGACCGGGGCTGGCTGCACGACCGCGAGGGCTGGCGACGCTATTTGGACATGCTCGCCACGAACCGATTCAATCGCGTCGCGCTGACATTCGGGATGACCTACAACCACCCGTTCGACGACGAGTTCCTGTCCGACGTTTACTGCCATTTTGCGTATCCGTTTTTGGTCGCTCCGGAGGGCTATGACGTGCATGCCTCGGGGCTCGCCGACAGCGAGCGCGAAGACAATCTGGACTTGCTGCGTTTCGTCGGACAAGAGGCGGCGCGACGCGGACTGGATTTCCAGTTGGCGGTGTGGACGCACGGCGGTGACTTCGGTGCGCTAGGGCGGACCAACTACACGATCACCGGCATCACGCCGGAAAACCATGCGGGCTATTGCCGCGACGCGTTGTGCGCCATCCTACGGGCCGTTCCGCAAATTACAGGTGTGACGCTGCGTGTCCATATTGAGAGCGGCATCCCGGAAGGCTCCCATGATTTCTGGCGCACCGTATTCGACGGCGTGGCCCGTGCCGGTCGCCCGATCGGAATCGATCTGCACGCCAAAGGCGTGGACCCGCAACTGATTGACATCGCGATCGCTACCGGCATGCCGGTCAATCTGTCCGTCAAATATCTCGCCGAGCATCTGGGTCTGCCTTACCACCAGGCATCGATTCGGCAGTTCGAAATGCCGCCGCCGCAGCCGATTGAGCGGAAGTGGGGATTCAGCGAAGGAAGCCGTCGGTTCGTCCGCTACAGTTATGGCGATTTGCTCACTGAGAACCGCCGTTACAGCGTGTCATTTCGCATCTGGCCAGGCACGCAGCGGGTGCTGTTGTGGGGCGATCCGGTTCTTGCGGCCGCTTACGGGATGCAGGCGGCGTTCTGCGGTGCAGCCGGCGTCGAACTCTGCGAGCCACTGTCCTACAAGGGCCGCATGGGCAGCAGTGTTCCCGGCGGGCGCCACAACTACCTGCAAACGGCGCTGGTGCAAAAGCACGATTGGCTGAAGTACGACTACCAGTATCGCGTCTGGGGACAATGCGGCCACGATGCGGCGGCTCCGCGCGACGGATGGATGCGCTTCTTGCGTCGGCACTGCGGTGCGGCGGCAGAGTCCTGCGCGAGCGCGCTCGCGCAGGCCAGCCGCGTGCTACCGCTCGTCACGCTGGCGCATGGACCATCGGCGTCGAATCACAGCTACTGGCCGGAGATTTACGACAACCTCTCGATCGTGTACAGCGGGGGCCGCTGGCCTTATGGCCACGACATGACGGGGCCGGCGCGCTTCGGGACGACGCCGAGCTTCGATCCGCAGCTCTTCGCCAACCCTGCTGAGTTCGCCGCCGAACTCCTCGCGGGCACGCGTTCGCGCCGCTTTACGCCACTCGACGTCGCGTCCTGGCTTGACGGCATGGCGGCCGTCGCAACCGCTGCGCTCGACGAGGCCCGGGGCAGTGCCGACGCGAGCCGACCAGAGGTTCGGCGCATCACCACCGACACGGCAATACTCGCAGCGATTGCCCGCTTCTTTGCTGCCAAGTTCCGCTCGGCTTGCGACTGGGAGCTCTACCTCCTTTGTCACGAGCCGCGATTTCGCGAACGGGCGGCGGTGGCCTATCGGCAAGCGGCCGACGCCTGGCGCGTGGCCGTGCGGGAGTCCGACGGCATCTACCAGGACGACATCTCCTATGGCCCGCACCAATGGCTGCGCGGAAGCTGGAAAACGCGGCTTCCGGCCATTCTGCGCGACGTGGCGGACATGCAGTCGTGGAGTTCGCACTACACAGTGCTGCCATCGGTCGACCCACAGGCCATAGCGCGTGCGCACAATGCACTGGAACACTGGATGCCCGTCGCCTCGCGCGCAGTCGATTGCGAAGCGCCACCCTCGTTCGTGCCGGGCAAGGCAGTGCGTATCGTTTTTCGCGGTGACGGGACGATCGGTCAAGGCGTGACGCTGCACTATCGCCACGTCAACCAGGCACAAGCCTGGCATAGCGTTGTGATGAAGCGTGCGAACGGCGCTTTTACGGCCACCATTGCGGCAGCATATAGCCGCTCTGACTATGCCCTGATGTACTACTTCTCGTGGCTTGAGGGTGACCGCGTCGTGATGGCACCGGGCCTATCCGAGGATCTCAGTAGCCAGCCCTATATGGTCATTCGGCACAGCCAGAGGTCGATGCCGATAGCACGAGTATTGGACGGAATTTCGCCCAGCATCGCAGAATCGTGACACTTTCTTTTCGCGCGATCTCCGGGCTGGATTTCGGCAAGTCTGCAAAGCGGTGCCAGTCTCCCATGCGGTTGAAGACAATCAAAGGAAATAAGACTCGTTGCAACCAGGCAACTTCACTAACCCCATGCGTTATGGATCGGCTTCGTGATGGATTTTGAAAGTAATCTTTCCTTCATTTGGCGGAAGGACCAGCGGCTAGGGCTGGGTTTCTTGGATCCTCATTACCTGCACGAAATTGCGTTACCGCAGTGCAACCCGTGAGTGCCATGACGCGGTCAATTTCTGTTTTTAGGATCGCCAGGGCATGGTAAGCGCCAGGCTCTCCTGCGGCGGCAACC
>CAISIP010000027.1 GCA_903885415.1 uncultured beta proteobacterium | reverse complement strand
TGCTCAGGCAGCCCACCTGCGCGAGCCCCGGCAGGTCGGGCAGCACCGGCGCTGCGCCCGCGGCAATCACGATGGCGCGGGTGCTGCGCCTTTGCACGCCGCCATCGGCCAGCCGAACCTCTACCGTCCAGGGGTTGACGATCGTCGCGTGGCCGGCCAGCACCTCGACGCCCATCGCGGTGTAGCGCTGCGCGCTGTCGTTGGGCGCCACGCTGGCCACCACCTGCTGCTGCCGGCGCATCAGCGCGGGCAGTCGCGGCGCAGGCTCGTGATCGTCCAGCCCGTAGCGCGAGGCGTTGCGCATCTGGTGCGCCAGCGTCGCGCTGCGAATCAGCGCCTTGCTCGGAATGCAGCCGTGGTGCAAACAGTCGCCGCCCATGGCGGCGGCCTCCACCAGTGTTACCCGAGCCTTCACCGCGGCGCCCACATAGGCCGACACCAGCCCACCCGCGCCGGCGCCGATGACGACCAGGTTGCAATCGAAGCGCCGGGGCCGCAGGTGCTTCCAGCGCGCGTACACGCGTCGACTGCGCCAGCGCTCCAGCCCCCTGGGCGCCGCCAGCGCCAGCAGCGCCAGCAGCGCGAAGCTCGCCAGCATCCGCCCCGACAGCACATCGGCCACCGACTCCAACTGCGCGAGTTCGGTGCCGGCGGCCACATAGACGGCGGTTCCGGTGAGCATGCCGAGCTGGCTCACCAGGTAGAAGGTGGCGGTCTTCATCCGGGTCAGGCCCATCGCCAAGTTGACCGCTACAAAGGGAACAACCGGCAACAGCCGCAGCGAC
The DNA here is from genome assembly GCA_903885415.1 of uncultured beta proteobacterium. GTDB lineage: Bacteria > Pseudomonadota > Gammaproteobacteria > Burkholderiales > Burkholderiaceae_C > CAISIP01. Next base: position 1,167 of record CAISIP010000027.1, on the reverse strand, counting down.
AGCAGGTACCAGGCGCCCTCGCGCTCCAGGCCGCGATGGATGGCCGCCAGCCGGCTGCCCCAGCGCCGCTGAACGCCCTCGCGCAGCAGGTGGCGCGACGCCAGGAAAGCCAGCGTCGCGCCGATGGACGACGCAAACGACACCAGCAGCAGACCCGCACCAAAGCCAAACAGCGCGCCGCCGGCCAGCGTGAGCACCGCGGCGCCGGGGATCGACAGCGCGGCCACCGCCAGGTAGATGCCGAAATACAGCGCCGCCGACGCCAGCGGCTGCTCCTGCACCAGCGCCCGCAGCGCGTCGCGGCCGTCGCGTAACGGGTTCAGGCCCGGCAGCTGCGCCAGGTCCAGCCACCACAGCGCGCCCACCAGCAGCACCAGCGCCAGAACGCGCCAAAAGGATTGCGCCGTTCGCATCGCTCGGTCAGACCCTCAGCGCAGGCTGCGCCAGCCCCAGGCGATGCGGGTCGCGGTGGTCACGCCACACAGCGCCGCGAAGGCGTAGGCGAGCTGCGGAAAATAGGCGGGCCACAGGCACATGGCGATGAAGAAGGCCAGGGTTTCGGCGGCTTCGGTCAGCCCGCCGAGAAAATAGAAGGACTTATCGGGATAGGCCGCATTGTCCATGCCGCGCCGGGCCGCCAGAACCGCATAGGCGAGGAAGCTCGACCCAGTGCCGACAAAGGACGCCAGCAGCACCGCGCTGGCCAGCGCATTGCGCTGCGGGTCGGCGAAGGCAAAGGCCAGCGCCACCGCGGCGTAGAAAAGGAAGTCCAGCGTGATGTCCAGGAAGGCGCCGGCGTCGGTGACCCGGCTCTGACGCGCCGCCGCGCCGTCAAGCGCGTCGCACAAGCGCGACAGCAGCATGGCCAGCACCGCCCCGCCAAACTGCCCGCAGCCCACCAGCAACGCCGCCAGCATACCCAGCGCGAAGCCGCCCAGCGTCAACTGGTTGGCGCTGATTCCTGCGCGCAGCGCCAGCGCCGCGCCCCGGTCCACCAGCGGCTTGATCAAGGCGGTCGCAGCGCGGTCAAACATCGCTCAGCGCGGCGCGCTCGCGCCAGGGGAGCTCGCGCCGGAGGTCCGCGTCGCATTCGGCGTCAGCGGCCCGGCGCCCGGCGAGCCGGCCGGCGCCAGCAGCCGCGTCAGGTGCGCCGGGTCGGCCACGTCG
>CAISIP010000026.1 GCA_903885415.1 uncultured beta proteobacterium | reverse complement strand
ACCCATGGCCACCCAAGAAGAAATCGCCCAGTTCCTGGCCGCCGAATTCCCCCAGAGCAAGGTCCGTGTCGAGGCCGTGGGGCCCATGTCGGCGACCGTCCGGCACAGCGTCGGACCGGCCGAACTGCGGCCCGGCGGAACGGTATCGGGGCCGGTCATGATGGCGACCGCCGACGTCGCGCTCTATGTCGCCATTTTGGGCGAGATCGGGATCGTGCCGCTGGCCGTCACCAGCAGCCTGAGTTTCAACTTTCTGCGCAAACCGTCGTCGGACAGCGACATCGTGGGCGTATGCAAGCTGCTCAAGCTCGGCAGAACCCTGGCGGTGGGTGAGGTGGCCTTGTACTCGCACGGCAGCGACGAACCGGTGGCGCACGCCGTGGGCACCTACGCCATTCCGCGCTCGGGTGGGTCACAGTAAGGCGCGCCTGCATGCTCCCGATTGCGTGGTCATGCAACTCGCACCTACCCCGTCACGATCATGAGGCTGACCTTAGCGCTGCCCAACGACACGGTACCGCGGCTGAAATCGATGGCCTACAGTGGGGTACTGAGGCTGGACCAGCGACTGGCGCAGCGCGGCCTGCATGCGCTGGCCGCCTGGAACAGGCTGGATGCGGAAGATGCTTTCGATTAGACGGCCGGCAAGCTTGGCTGCGTCGTCACGAGCGCTTGACGTTCGGCGCGCGACATCTCACGGCTTAGAACTTTCCATATTTCAGATAAGCCTGCTGCGGATCGGTGCCGGCTAGTATGGCTTTGCGCACCAAGCTCTCGGTGGTCATCGCATTTTCCGATTCCTGCACCACTTGTTCAACGAACGCCAACGGTATGCGGATCATGCCGTCACGGTCACCCAGCAAATAATCACCCGGCGCAATGACCACTTCGCCGATGCGGATCTCGACCTGCGTTGCGTCGGGCAACCAGTGGCCGACCACGTCGCGCGGCGTGAAGCCCCGACCCCAAGACTGAAAGCCGATGTCGAGCAGGAAATTGGCGTCGCGTATGAATCCATCTACGACGCAGCCGCGCACGCCCTTGTTCCGCAAAGTCTCAGCCGAAAGTTCTCCCATGTGGGCGACCACCCGGTCGTTGGGCTGCGCGGCCCAGATCGAGCCGGATGACGCCTGCGATAACAGCCCGGTCCAGGCCAGCAGCGTCTGGTGCGCGTCGGCACCTTGCTCCACCTTGCCGCGGATGGTGAACGCCGGGCCGGCCAGCACGCGCTCGGGCATCAGCGGGCGGATCTCCGGCGGCAGCGTGAAGTCGCGCAGGCCCATGGCACGCATGATGTCGTGCACCACGCCGGTGTAGCAGCGCTCGAGGCGCTCGGTCAGGCTGGCTGAAGCGGGATGGGGGTCTTGGTGGGCAGGCATGCGGGACCTTTCTCAGTAAAGCTCTTGTAGGTAAGGATAAATTCCTGGTGGCCCAGCCCTTCGGACTTGCTGGGCTCGCCGCGCGCGACCCGTAGCGCCAGGTCGAATATCTCGTCGCCGACTGCATCGAGCGAGGCCTGCGCACGCAGGATGCGGCCGGCGTTCACGTCCATGTCGTCGGGCAGTTTATCGTAGGTGTCGGGATTGGCGCACACCTTGATGACCGGGCTGATGGCCGAGCCGACCACCGACCCGCGGCCGGTGGTGAACAGGGTCAGGTGGGCGCCGCAGCTGATCAGCTCGACGATTTCGGCGTTGTCCGAGATGTTCGGAAAACCGAAGCGCACCTCGCCGTCGGGCACCACGTCGAGCAGGTACAGCCCCCCGGTGGGCGCGAGGTCGCCGGGCTTGAGGATGCCCTGGATCACCGAGGCGCCGCTCTTGGCGTAGGCGCCGAGCGACTTCTCCTCCTGCGTGGTCAGCCCGCCATCGGCATTGCCCGGCGCGAAACTGCCGTGGCCCAGCACGCTGTAGTAGCGCGCCGCCTTGGCGACACAGCGGACGATCTCGCGGCCCAGCTCCGGCGTCGCCGCGCGCTGCTGCATGTGCGGTTCGCAACCCACCAGTTCACCGGTCTCCTCGAAGATGCAGGTCGCACCGCGTTCGATCAGCGCGTCGAAAGCGCGCCCAACCGCGGGGTTGGCGGTGATGCCGCTGGTTCCATCCGACCCGCCGCAGACGGTGCCGATCACCAGTTCCTCCACGCCCATCGGCACCCGCGGCGCGTCGGCGATCGCCTCCAGCGCCTGTCGCACCCACTCTTCGCCCTGCGCGATGGTGGCTCGAGTGCCGCCGGTCTCCTGGATCGTCAGCGTGTGCACCGGCCGGCCCGATGCATGCACCAGCTCTTCAAGCCCCTGTTTGTTGAAGCTCTCGCAGCCCAGCGAGACCAGCAGCACCGCCCCGACGTTCGGATGGGTGAGCAGCTGGCGCATCACCTTATCGGCGTACTCGTTCGGGTAGCAGCCGGGAAAGCCGACCAGGTGCACCGGCTGGTGGCGAAAGGCCGCGGTGATTTCACGCGCGACGTGGTGCGCGCATTCCACCAGGTAGGCCACGACGACCAGATTGCGGATTCCCTTGCGGCCGTCCTTGCGCAGGTAGCCGCTTAAGCGTACGGCGGGCTGGTCCGTCATGCAGAGTCCTTGGCTGAGGGGCTGCCGTCCACGAAGCGCCCGCCATCGGCCAGCGTGTAGGTCGGCAGGTAGTCGCTCTGGAGGTTGTGCAGGTGCAGGTGCTCGCCGGGCGCCACGTCGCGGGTGAGCGACCCGATGACGGCGTCACAGCGCAGCACCTTGTCGCCGGCGCGCAGAGCCTTTCGCGCGATCTTGTGGCCCAGCGCGACGTCCTGCGCCACGGTGATCGCACCGCCATCGAGCATCAGGCGCGTGCCGGCGGCAATCGGTGCGCAGGCGATCAGGCAGTTGTCGTGCGGGCGCAGCAGCAGCACGCGCCGATCCACACCTTCCCGGCCCGATACCTCTGGGCCCGCTTGCATCGCACTCACGGGATAGCCCGGGCCGGCGGTTGGTGGCCCAGCGCATCGCCGGCGCCGGCACAGCGGGCATCGCAGTCCCCCAGCGGGTAGCACATGTCAGTGACGCGCGGTGGTCGATGGCATGCCCAGTGCCATCGATACGCAATCGCATTCTTCATTACAGCCCACTCAGACGGGATTGAATGGTGAGTACCTTCCTGATGTCTGGTACCAACTCCAAGCCCAGGCCGGCCCCGGGAGGCACCGTAATTTGGCCGTTGACAACCGCAGGCAGTGCTGTAACTACATCCTTATACCAACCGTTGTAAAAAGCCCTGACCGACTCTTGCACCAGTGCGTTGGGCGCATTCAGTGACAGATGGGTGGATGCCGTCAGGACAACAGGGCCGGTGCAGTCATGCGGTGCCACCGGCAAGTGCCATGCCTCTGCCATGCTGGCTATCTTGCGTGCCTCAGACAGACCTCCGCACCAGGCAATATCCAACATCACAACCCCCACCGAGTCAGTTTGAAGCAGATCCAGAAACCCCGAACGTCCAGACAGCGTTTCAGACGCACATAGTGGAGCCTTGCTGCGATCTGCGTACCTCTTAAAAGACGCCAGGCTATCCATTTTCATGGGGTCTTCATGCCAAAACGTATCGAACTCACTCAATGCATCTGCCAATTGCAGTGCCGGAGGCAAATTCCAAAGCGAATGGAACTCCACCATGATGTCCATCTTATCGCCGACGGCGTTTCTTATCTTTCTAAATGGCTCTAGGCCTTTCTTCATGTCAGGGCGAGAAATGTACAGACCACCACTCGCCTCGGCATAAGCATCGAACGGCCAGATCTTCATTGCGGTGATGCCTGACTCGAGAAGCTCAAGTGCCAGTTCATCCGCACAATTCAAAAAGCGGTTGAGGTCGTCATACTTGCCTGGATTGGGCACTTGCAGCCCCCAGTTACTGACCGCTTGCTGATGACTGCCGCGCGCATAGTGGCTACCGGCGCAGGTGTTGTAGGTTCGAATACTATCGCGACTTTTCCCACCCAACAACTGATAAATCGGTTGCTGCGTCGCTTTGCCAAAGATGTCCCAAAGGGCAATGTCGATGGCTGAGTTGCCCCGCATTTCGGCACCCGAACTCCTGAAGCCAAGATAACCCACCAGATCCCTTGAAATACCATCGATTTCAAGTGGGTTGCGGCCAAGTAGCTTCTGCGCCGCCCATTCGTGAATATGTGATTCCGCGGATGCAGCTCCAAAAAACGTCTCACCGAGTCCCGTGATTCCTTCATCGGTGTTCACCAGTACCCAAAGTACATTCGGGTGCTCCGCGGGTCTTAAGGTCTCAATGCTTGTGATCTTCACGCCTGCTCCTATTTTTCAGATATTTAAAGTAGCGCTCAGTTTTTGAAGTCCACCGGGCAGGTCACCGAAAGATCAGTCGAAATTCGCTGGCCTGAACTGGCAGAAAAAATGCTGGCGTTATCCAAATTCATCATGACGCCGACCCGGCTTCCAGCGGATAAATTGCTATAGCCGGACTTAGTCAGCATGATCTCGTCGGATGCGTCGCTCTCGCTATCGCCTTCATGCGCCGTCTTAACAGAGTCCAACTTGATCGTGATGATGGAATCGGCGCCGATATGCTCAACCAGGCTCACGGTGCCGGCGAGCCCGCGCTTGTCTTGTGGGTCAACGACGGCCAGAGAGTTGGGGCGAATGCCCAGCAATACATCCTGACTGCCCCCCACTGTGACACTCGCCAAATGCGCAGGCAAAGCGAATTTCTGGTCGCCGACTTCCAATTGCCCCTGCGGCGCATCCATGCGCGCCAAAAGCAGATTCATGGCAGGCGTTCCAATGAAGCGTGCGACAAAGGTGTTGGCTGGATTGGCGTAGATGTCGCGGGGCGTACCGACTTGCTGCACCACCCCCTCCCGCATCATGACAATGCGAGTGCCCATGGTCATGGCCTCTATCTGGTCATGTGTTACGTAAACGAAAGTGCCGCCCAATTTGCGATGAAGTTTGATGATTTCCGCCCGCATGGACGAGCGCAGTTTGGCATCCAAATTGGAAAGTGGTTCATCCATCAGGAAAACTTCGGGTTGCCGGACCATCGCCCGTCCAAGCGCGACGCGTTGGCGCTGTCCACCCGAAAGCGTGCGGGGGTAGCGGTCCAGCATGTCGGTCAGCGCCAGGATGCGTGCGGTTCGATCAACCATAGCGGACACTTCTGGTGATGCCTCGATGCGACGCTTCGCGAGGTGCCCAATGATCGGTATGTGGAACCACCACTTGAATTGCCGCATGATCAGCGGGAAGCTCATGTTGCGGCGCACCGTCATATGCGGATAGAGCGCGTAGGACTGGAACACGAACGCCATATCGCGTGCGCTCGGTGGCAACGCGTCGACGCGGCGCTGCCCGAGATAGATTTCGCCGCTGGTTAGCGATTCGAGGCCTGCGAGCATGCGCAGCAGGGTCGACTTGCCACAGCCAGAGGGGCCCAGCAGTACCAGGAATTCGCCTGAAGTGACGTCGAGACTGACCTTATCCACAACAGGTTTTGAGACAAAAACCTTAGTGACTTGGGTGAGGGTTATGGAAGACATGATCGGTGGTGCAATTGGGCAATTAGCCACTTAGCCCTTAACGCTGCCGGCCGTCATACCCGCCACAACGTAACGCTGAACGAGCAGATAGAAAAATACGGCGGGCAGGGTGTACATCAGGCCAATCGCCATGACCGAATGCAGCGGCGTGCTGAGTTCACCGACGAACCCCGCTAGGCCTACTGAGGCGGTGTGCAAATGCGCGTCGCTGATCAAGGTCTGCGCGAAGACGTATTCGTTCCAGCCGTGAAAGAAGGCGATGACCGCCGTCGCCGCGAGAGAAGGTGCGATGAGAGGGATGACTATATTAAAGACGGTCCCTAAACGCGAACAGCCGTCGATGCTTGCGGCCTCTTCGATATCGATCGGGATGCCATCAATCGCCCCTTTTAAGATCCACGTGATGACCGGAACCGTGAAGGCAGTGTTCACCAAGATGAGGCCTGTCAGTGTGTTGAGAAGCGAAAGCTGTCCGAAGATTGCATAGAGCGGGACCACCAGCATGGCCTCTGGCAGCATTTGGGTCACAAACAGACCGAGGCCGAGAAGGCCCACACCGGCAAAACGAAAGCGCGACAAAGCATAGGCAGGAAGCACCGCAAGCAGCAGGCTAAGCCCCGTGGTTCCCAAGGCAACCAAGGCGCTGTTCTTCAGCCAGGTGGCTACCGGCGTTTCGCCAAAGACCTTGCTGAACACAGGCCACTGCTTTAAGTCGGGCGTCAAATGCGTCGGGGAGGCAAACAGATTGGCTGACGATGTCATGGCAGTCACTAGCATCCAATAGATCGGAAACGCCTTCAGGCCCAGTATCGCGAGTACAACCATGACCCGTACCGAGTGCCGCCAGTCGATGGATTGGTTCATT
>CAISIP010000025.1 GCA_903885415.1 uncultured beta proteobacterium | reverse complement strand
GGGAAAGGACGACCCGGCCCAGCTGCAATACGGGCTGAGCATTACCGATGCGTGTCTTGGCTGGGAGGATTCATTGGGCCTGCTTGGATCACTGTCGCAGGCGGTCCACACACGCCGTACGGCCTGAGCCCGATGAAGGCCATAAGCGGCTCAAGAGGCGGCGCCAGGCCTCGTCTGCGCTGGCTGCAAAGCAGCCAGCAACCTGCTGTGGACGGCGCCAAAGCCCCCGTTGCTCATGCACAGAATATGGTCGCCCGGCTGGACTGCTGCCATTACCTGGCGCACCATATCGTCGATGGTGTCGGCCACGCACGCCCTGTCCCCCAAGTCGGCCAGCGCAGCGCGCGCATCCCAACCTAGGCCGCCAGCGTGACAAAAAGCGAGGTCGACCTGCTCCAGACTCCAGGGAAGCCGGGCCTTCATGGCGCCAAGCTTCATGGTGTTGGTCCGCGGTTCAAACAAGGCCAGTATCCGGGCGTCTGGCCCCAGCCTACGCCGCAGCCCATCGACGGTGGTTCTGATCGCCGTAGGATGATGGGCGAAGTCATCGTAGACCGTGACCTTGGCGCTTCCCGACGGCGCGCCGTGCATGGGAACTGACCCCCTGAGTTCCATCCTCCGGCGCACATTCTGGAAACGGGCCAACGAACGCGCAGACGCCTGCGGGTCGACCCCGACATGCTCGGCAGCGGCGATCGCAGCCAGCGCGTTGAGCTGGTTATGCACGCCGTCCAGAGTCCATTGCACCTGGCCCACCTGATCGCCACGGTAAAGGACCTGGAACCCGTGCGGCTCCCCAATCGCACTAAAGTCGCTGGCGCTGGCGCCAAAACTACGCAGCTCGCTCCAGCAGCCAGCATGTAAAACCCGGCTCAGGCTCTCTTCCAGACCGTTGACGATGACCCGGCCGGAGCCGTTCGGACCGGCGCCCGGTACCGTGCGCAGCAGATGGTTAAATTGCTTTTCTATGGCACCTAGGTCGTCAAATATGTCTGCGTGGTCAAACTCCAAATTGTTGAGAACGACTGTTCGCGGCCGGTAGTGCAGGAACTTGCTGCGTTTATCAAAAAATGCGGTGTCGTACTCATCGGCTTCGATAACGAAAAAGCTGTTCCGCCGCGCGCCGGGTAGCACACCCGAGGCATTGGAACCCAGGCGCGCTGATCGGTCGAAATTCAAAGGCACGCCGCCGATCAGGAAACCCGGCTGCAGGCCTGCGTCCTCAAGAATCCAGGCCAGCATGGCGGTCGTTGTGGTCTTGCCATGGGTTCCGGCGACTGCCAACACATGGCGGCCCCGCAACACATGCTCTGCCAGCCACTGAGGACCGCTGGTATAGCATGCGCCCGAGTCCAGAATCGCCTCCATAAGGGGAAACCGTGGCGACCCGTCTGGCTTCAGACTGCGGCTGACGACATTGCCGACGACAAACACGTCCGGAGCGATCGCGAGTTGTTCTGCGCCATAGCCTTCGATCAGCTCGATTCCCAGCTCGCGCAACTGATCGCTCATCGGGGGATAAACCCCCGCGTCGCAGCCGGTCACCCGGTGACCCGCCGCCCGCGCCAAGACCGCCAAGCCACCCATGAATGTCCCGCAGACCCCCAGAATATGAATATGCATGGTTCAATTTTAGGGTAGCCGTTGATCGCAACCGGGCCCGGCGGCACCCGAAGGGCCGCTTCAAATCCGGTGCAAAATGCCTTCCTATGCACGGTATGAATGACAGCCCGACACGCGAAATCGCCACGACCGCAGCGGGAATGATCGTGGACGACGGCCTGGGCTATGGAGCCGCCAAGCGCCGCGCCCTCAAGTTGCTGGGCTTGCCCAAAACAACACCATTACCCGGCAACGAGGAGCTTGAAGACGCGGTCCGCGAACATATCGCGTTATTTTGCCCCGACACCCAGGCGCAGGAGTTGCTGGCGCTGCGCCAACTTGCCCTGCAGTGGATGGGGCGACTCGCGCAATTTCGCCCTCACCTTTCGGCGGCGGTCTGGCGCGGGACGGCCACCAGGAACTCCGACATACAGATCGAGTTGTTTTGCGACGACTCCAAGTCGGCCGAATGGACGCTGATCGAGCTCAATCGGGAGTATCGGGCATCGACGGTCAGCGGACTCCATGGGGACCCCGTTGAGGCGCTCAGTCTGAACGATTTCTGCTGTGGCCTGAACGCGGTCGTAGGGGTCCACCTGCTGGTTTACGACCACGATGACCTGCGAGGCGCCCTGCGTCCCGACGCCAAGGGGCGTGCGCAGCGCGGCGATCTGGCCGCCGCCCGTCGGATGCTGCCGATACAGGAAGCGACTCATGAATGACCAGCATCTGCCTGATGGGGGCCAGGAGTTGACCGAAAGCACCGGAATTTCGCGCCGGCGCTGGCTTTACGGCAGCGTGGCCGGGGTGGCTACGCTATCCGGGTTAGGCCTTTACTGGTGGAAAGGGGCATCAGCCCCCACCACCGCAAGCGAGAGCAAGATATGGGAGCTCAGTTTCCGCGGTACCGCAAACACCGAAGTACGGATGCGCGAACTACTTGGACGGCCCCTGTTGCTCAATTTCTGGGCCACATGGTGTCCTCCTTGTATCGAAGAACTTCCTTTATTAGATAGCTTTTATACAAAAAACAGCTCTAAAAGATGGCAAGTTCTTGGAATTGCCGTTGATAACCTAGGTGCTGTCGAGGCTTTCCTGAACCACTCACCCGTTCGATTTCCGGTTGTCTTGGCTGGAATGGAGGGAATCGAACTCAGCCGAAATCTGGGCAACCTCACTGGAGGCCTTCCATTTACGGTGGCATTTGCTGCCGATGGCCGGGTTTTGCAGCGTAAAATCGGGCGCTTGAAAGCCGAGGATTTGGCCCTTTGGTCTGGGCTTGCTTAACACCTTCAGGCTCCGGTTCCGGCAGCGCCGCGCCCCCGCTGTTCGACATCGGACGACTCCCGGATGATGAACCAGCCTGGAAATGGTGCATGATGGCCTAAAATGGAATCTGTTTAGAAGATTTTAATAAACATTCCGGTTCAATAACAACAACGGCGGGAGTAGCGATGGACTTGAGAAAACTGAAGACGCTGATCGATCTGGTTTCGGACTCCAACGTATCGGAGCTGGAGATCACCGAGGCCGAGGGCAAAGTCCGCATTGTCAAAGCGACCGTCGCAGCGCCAGCGCATCAGCAACCCGTTGCGGTAGCGCCCGCATCGGTAATCGCGGCCCCTGTTCCAGCGCCGGAGCCGGCGTCTGTCGAAGCGGTGACCGAGCAGTTTGTGAAGTCGCCCATGGTGGGAACCTTCTACCGCTCAGCCTCCCCGGGCGCGAAGCCCTTCGCCGAGGTGGGTGACGCGATTCGCTCAGGCGAAACGATTTGTATCATCGAGGCCATGAAGATCCTCAACGAGATCGAGGCAGACAAGTCCGGAACAATCGTCAGGGTGCTATGCGAGAACGGGCAGGCGGTTGAATACGGCCAACCGCTGTTCCTCATCGAATAGGGGCCGGCACCGACAGCACATGTTCAAAAAAATACTGGTCGCCAACAGAGGCGAAATCGCTTTGCGGATCCAGCGGGCGTGCAGGGAACTGGGCGTCAAGGCCGTAATGGTCTACTCGGAAGCCGATCGGGATGCCAAGTACGTCAAACTGGCGGAGGAAGCCGTGTGCATTGGGCCGGCGACCTCAGCGCTGAGTTACCTCAACATGCCAGCTATCATTTCGGCGGCAGAGGTGACCGATGCTGAAGCCATTCACCCCGGATACGGATTCCTGAGTGAGAACGCCGATTTCGCCGAACGCGTTGAAAAGAGCGGCTTTCAGTTCATTGGTCCGTCGCCGGAGTCGATCAGGACGATGGGGGACAAGGTCTCGGCCAAGCAAACAATGATCAAGGCGGGCGTGCCGTGCGTCCCGGGCTCTGAAGGCGAGTTGCCCGAAGACGCGCTGCAAATTCGGCGAATTGCCAAGGCAGTGGGCTACCCGGTGATCATCAAGGCGGCCGGCGGCGGCGGCGGAAGAGGGATGCGCGTGGTCCATACCGAGGCGGCTCTGGTCAATGCGGTGCAAACGACCCGTGCAGAAGCGGGAGCGGCCTTTGGCAATTCGGCGGTGTATCTGGAGAAATTTCTTCAAAACCCGCGCCATGTCGAAATACAGATCATGGCCGACAAGTTCCGTAATGCGGTTTATCTGGGTGAACGGGATTGCTCGATGCAACGGCGCCACCAAAAAGTGATCGAGGAGGCGCCGGCGCCGGGAATAGCGCGCAAGCTGATCGAGCGCATCGGTGAGCGCTGTGTGGCAGCCTGCAAGAAGCTTGGCTACCGTGGCGCCGGAACCTTTGAGTTCCTGTATGAAAACGGCGAGTTCTACTTCATCGAGATGAACACCCGGGTTCAGGTTGAGCACCCGGTGACCGAACTGGTCACCGGGATCGATATTGTCAAGACCCAGATCATGGTCGCGGCTGGCGAAAAACTCCCCTTCACCCAGCGCCAGATCGTGATGCGGGGACACGCGATTGAGTGCCGCATCAACGCTGAAGACCCCTACAAATTTGTGCCATCGCCCGGCCGAGTGACGATGTGGCATCCGCCGGGCGGTCCGGGGGTCAGGGTCGACTCGCACATCTATACCAACTACCTTGTGCCTCCGAACTACGATTCGATGATCGGCAAGATCATCGTGCACGGCGACACGCGCGAGCAGGCTCTGGCGCGGATGCGAAGTGCCCTAGGAGAAACCGTCATTGAAGGTATCAGCACCAATGTGGCGCTGCACCGAGAACTGATGGTGGACGCCAAGTTCATGGGTGGAGGCACGAATATCCATTACCTTGAAGAATGGCTGGCTCGCCACAAGCGTTGATGGGTGCTGGCGATGTTTGAGTTGAGTCTGCAGTGTCCGCAAGAGCGGGTGCAGGCCGTGGCGGACGCGCTGGAAGAACTGGACGCCCAAAGCGTGAGCGTTGAAGATGCCGACGCGCTGACCGACGCCGAGCAGGCCCTATTTGGCGAACCAGGGATGGTACCGGCGCAAATCGGCTGGCAACAGTCCCACGTGAGGGCGCTTTTCTCCAGCGAGAACCTGGCCCGTGAGGCCGCCAGTTGCCTGATCGTGCAGGCGTTCTTCGTTGACTGCCATCTCAAGGGCATCGCGGCCGTGCCCCAGCAGGACTGGGTGCGGCTTACCCAGGAACAGTTTGTCCCGGTAGCCATCAGTCCGGGATTCTGGATAGTTCCAACCTGGCATGCCCCCCCGCCGGAAGCTCAGCGCGTCATACGCCTGGATCCGGGCCTGGCATTCGGAACCGGCACCCACCCCACAACGGCGATGTGCCTGCGCTGGATTGCAGCCTCAAAGCGTCCTTTGGGCCGCGTGTTGGATTACGGCTGTGGCTCCGGAATTCTCGCGATAGCCGCGGCGATGCATGGAGCAAGCGCAGTGGACGCGCTCGACCTGGACCCAGCAGCGCTTGAGTCGGCTGGCCATAATGCGCAGGCTAACGGCACTGACATTCGATGCGGAACGCCGGAGCTGGCGAGCGGGCAGTATCAGACCGTACTGGCAAATATTCTCGCCACGCCGCTCAAGGTCTTGGCGCCTTTGCTGTGCTCGCGTGTCGCACCGGGCGGACACTTGGTGCTGGCAGGGATTCTGGAGCGGCAAGCCAGCGAAATGGCGCAGGCCTATGCGCCGCATGCCCGGCTTGAAGTCAGTGACTCCCTGGATGGATGGGTCCTGATGACGGCGTCCTGCTGAATTTTCCCCAGGGGCACAGCAGCCGTCCAGACACCATGCATCTGAGCACCCAATGCCCCGCCTGCAAGACGATGTACAAGGTCGTGGCCGATCAGCTCCGGGTAGCAGAGGGTTGGGTCCGATGTGGGCGGTGCGCAGGGATTTTCGACGCTAGACAGCACCTCACGGAGTTGGCCACCGGCCCGAGCGCGACAGCGAAAGACGATCTTGCGACGACTGGCTCGCTGGTACAAAAGCCGGGCGATGCAGTCCCTGAATCAATCGACGGAATGGCGGGTGTACCGGCGGCTTCAGCGCGCCAAGCCGGCACCGAAGCCGATGTGATCTTGGCCACGCCGCAGCCATTGGATGGGGCAGCCAAGCCATCGTTCCTGATGCAGGGTCGCGCGTTATCGGCGGTTGAAGGGTCCAGGGCGCGCGGTATTTGGTTGCTCTTGCTCCTGCTATGCTTTTCAGCATTGACCGGTCAGGTTCTGCATAGGGAGCGCGACCGTGTGGTGGCCCGGGCGCCCGCCCTCGCCCCGATCATGGAAGGCATTTGTGCGTGGGCCCAATGCAGTCTGGCACCATTGCAGCGCATTGAAGCCGTTGTGATCGAAAGCTCTGCATTCAAGCGCACCGAGGATGGAAATTACCACCTGCAGTTTGCACTGCGCAATGGGGCATCGCATCCGATCGCCATGCCGGCCATGGAACTCACGCTGACCGACTCCCAAGACGGTGCACTGATCCGCCGCGTGCTGTTGCCACAGGACTTTGACCCCTTCGCGGCCACCATGGCAGCGGATTCGGACTGGACCGCTTCCATGCTCCTAAACGTGGCGCCAGTCGCGGAGACGAGCCAGGTGTCTGGCTACAAGCTGGTGGCCTTTTACCCCTGAGCATAAAAAAAGCCCGATACCTTTCGGTACCGGGCTTGCGACATACCCAGATCGCAGTTCAGGGTTTGCTGGCCGTCGGGAAAGGCCATGCGGCCTGCGGGTTCAGCGTGGTCTGAGCTGCGGGCGCTGCAGGCGCAGGTGCTGTCGGCGCAGCGGGTGCTTTCGCAGCTTTCTTCGCTGCCGGCTTCTTGGCTGCTTTCTTGGCGGCGGGCTTCTTGGCCGCAGCCTTCTTCGCTGGCGCCTTCTTGGCCGCAGCCTTCTTCGCCGGCGCCTTCTTGGCCGCAGCCTTCTTCG
>CAISIP010000024.1 GCA_903885415.1 uncultured beta proteobacterium | reverse complement strand
GTCAGCAAAAGCGCGCGACGGGCTGGCCCCGCTTTGGCTCAGCTGGGATTCGAAGCTGGCGTTGAACACCTTGGTGCTGAGCTGCTCGTCGAGCCGCACCCCCGAGCGCACCAGCAGCCGCGCGCGCAGCCGTTCGGCGACCGCCATCACGGCAAACAGGAACAGCGTCAGCAACGACACCGCCACCAGCGTCAACTCGCTCTGGCTGGCCATCACCCGGTCGTAGACCTGCAGCATGTAGATCGTGGGTGTGAGCATCAGCAGATTGGCGACCATGCTGAGCGCACCGACCAGCAGGAACTCGCGCCGGAAACCCCACAGGGTCGATGTCAGCGCACTGCGACTGAAAAATAGCTTTTTGGTCATGGTGTTGCCTCTGCCTTCATGCGGCGCTCGGCGCCATCGTCGCTGCGGGCTGGCGTGCCTTGGCCGCAGCCTCCGACAGCGCCTTGAGGACGTCGTCGCGCGGGCCGAACATCTGGGCCTGGCCATCGCGCAGCACCAGCATCTTGTCGGATACGCCAAGTACGCTGCTACGGTGGGTCATCAGAACAAAGGTGGTTCCCCCCGCACTCAGTTGGGAAATCGCGCCCGCCAGCGCAGCGTCACCCTGCTCGTCCAGGCTGGAGTTGGGCTCGTCAAGAACGACGAATGCCGGTTTTCCGTAGATCGCGCGGGCCAGGGCGACGCGCTGGCGCTGGCCGCCCGACAGCATCGCCCCCTCGCGCCCGACCGGGCTGTCATAGCCCTTGGGCAAGGCCAGGATGAATTCGTGCAGCCCCACCGCGCGCGCTGCAGCCTCCACCTTGGCCTGATCCACCTCGCCGAAGCGGGCTATGTTTTCGGCCACGGAGCCGTCGAACAGTTCGACGCCCTGCGGCAGATAGCCCACATGGGGACCCAACTCGGTCTTGTTCCAAGTATGGACATCGGCGCCATCAAGCCGCACCTTGCCGCTTTGCGCCGGCCAGATTCCCATCAGCAGGCGCGCCAGCGTGGTCTTTCCCGACGCGGAAGCCCCCACCACGGCGAGCACCTCGCCGGCCTGCAATGCGAAGCTCAATCCCTTGAGAATGGCGACCTGGGCCCCCGGCGCGCCTGCGATCAGGTTCTCAACCTGCACACGCCCCAGCGGCGCCGGCAGCGCCATACCCGTCGGGTGTTGCGGCACGACCTCCAGCAGGCTGTCGAGCCGCGCATAGGCGTCGCGCGCATTCACCACCGCCTGCCACTGCGCAACGATCTGCACCAGCGGCGCGAGCACCCGCCCACCGACGATGGACCCGACGATCATGTAGGCGGCACCCCCGTTGAGCTCGTTGCGCAGCAGCAGCCAGGCGCCCAGGCCCAGCAGCATCGAACTGACGGTGTTCTGCAGGAACTTGGACAGCGCCTGGTAATAGCCGCCGCTGTCCGATGCCTTGGCCTGCAACCCGAGGAACTCGCGCTGCCTAGCGATCCATCGACGGTGCACGTTGCGCAGCATCCCCATCGCCTCGATAACCTGCGCGTTGCGCAGGCTGCTGTCGGCATACTGCTGCGCCGCGATCGCGCTGCGGTTGGCTGCGCTCAGCGGCGGCTGGGTTCCCCGCTCGTTGAGCCAGCCAACGCCGGTCTGCAACATGGCGGCCACCACGGTGGACCACCCCAGCACCGGGCTTATCGCAAACACCAGCAGCAGGAAGACCAGCGACACCGGCGCCTCCATCATCGCCAGCAGCACGGGCGAAAACAGAAAATCCCGAACCGTTCGCAAGTCGTTCATCGGTTGCGCCGTTCCGCCGGACATGCGCTTGAGGTTGGCATCGAAGATCGCCGCGAATACCCGGGGACTCATTCTCCGGTCGAAGGCCATCGCCGCCTCGTGCATGACCTCGGCACGAACCCATTCCAGCACTTCCATCAGCACGAAGGCGCACAGCACCAGCAAGGTCAGCATGGCCAGCGTGGTGTGGCTGCGGCTGTTGACGACGCGGTCATAGACTTCGAGCATGTAACCCGATGGCGCCAGTATCAGCAGGCTGGCGAACAGGCTGAACCAGGCGGCCTGTACAAAGTACGGGCGCTGTGCAGCAATCGCGCTGCGCAACTCGGAAGGGTTCTTTTTCAGCTTCATCAGGCCTCCTCGACCATCACATATTCGGGTACCTCGGCCCCGGCCGCCGGATCGGACAGGGTGGCTACGGAGGGCCCATCGGCTTGCGGTGGCTCGCCGTCGCTGAGCAGAAAGGACAATTCGTACACCCCGTCCTTGCGGCTGGACAGCACGATCTCGCGCAGCTTCTTCTGGTTGAAATCGGCTTCGTCGGCAGGCTGCAGCGCCAGCGCGAATCGCATCCGACCGTCCAGCGTGTACATCGACAACTGGCCGCCCTTCACGCTCAGGGTGTGGCGGTCGAAATAGACCGGCGAGCGGTCAAAAAAATGCAGCAATGGCAAGGGCTTGTCGCCCAGACGCGCCAGACTGAAAGGACTATTCGGGCTCTGAAAAACCAGCCTGCAGGTGCGAGAGACCGAGTAGATCGCATTGCAGACCATCTGCGAACCCATTTCCGGGAAGCGCTCGCGCAGACTGTGGTAACTCAGGTGGTGCAGCGCCACCCGGTTCCAGACCCGGGTGCGCTGCACCGTCGGAGCCAGTGCATTGCACACCCGCGCAAACGCCGCCTGAAGCTCGCGCAAGCGCGCCTGCTGTTCGGCGGTTGTATTGAGCGGGATTCGCAGCAAAGAATTCATATATGAGGCGATTCTAGCATGATCATATATGAATATATTGGACTGAATTTTCT
>CAISIP010000023.1 GCA_903885415.1 uncultured beta proteobacterium | reverse complement strand
GGCGCGATCATGGCGCTGGGGCTGTGGCTGCCGTTCGGGCCGCTGGCGGGCTACTTCAAGCTGCAGGCCTTGCCGCTGGCCTACTTTGGCTGGCTGTTGGCGATCCTGCTGGGCTACGGCGCGCTGACGACGCTGATGAAGCGCTTCTACTGCCGGCGCTTCGGCTGGCAGTGAGCTTGGCCTCCCAGCCCAGTTCCGCTGCCATCTTCATCTCGGCTAAGCCGAGATCACCTCGAAGCCTTGTCGGCCTTCTTCTCGCGGATAGAAAATTCAACCGCATCAGGTCAAGTGGGGCACGGGTTTTGGGTGACCAGGCGCCTGGGGGCGGGGCAGCTTGAGCGGACACTTGCGCTAATGGCTTCCATTAGGCATTGGGGCTAATGGAAAATTTGGGTTGATGGCACTCACGCTGCGCGAATTAGACGCAACTACGGTTGAAGAAGGGGCGGCAAAGGAGGCCCAAACCCGCCCCACGTCTGCACGGCTGGCTTGGCGACTGCTCAAGGGCTTTCTAGGCTGGTGTGCCGAGCAGCCCGCCTACGCCAAACTACTGTCGGGGAACCCGGCAAAGACAAAGAAGACGCGGGAGACTTTGGGCAAGGCCGGGGTCAAGCAAGACGCGCTTCTTCGTGAACAATTGCCGGCATGGTGCACCGTCGTGCAGCAGATCGGAAAACCGGCCATTGCAGCCTACCTGCAAGTCCTGCCTCCGAGAGTGGCAATCTGACAGAGCCGACCTACCCGCACACCATGGCCTGCAAAACTGCCGGACTCGATGGCCTGACGCTGCACGGCCTATGCCGCTCATTCAAAAGCCTGACCGAGTGGCTCGAAATTCCTGCTGGCGTGGTCGCACAACTGATGGGGCATAAGCCTAGCGCCACGGCTGAAAAGCACTACACCGTGCGGCCCCTGGACCTGCTGCGCGTCCATCATGAGCGCATCGAGGCGTGGATCCTCGAGCAAGGCGACGTGCAGTTTGACGCGACCGCGTCAGGCGGGGTATTGCGCGTAGTGGCCTGAAGATAGCAAAAAAGCTATACTATGGCTGATTGGACTGTTACCTTGCATCCACTGGCAGAACCGGAATTGCACGCCATGCCCGCCGACATCCGAGCCCGCTTTTTGCACATCGCTGAACTGCTACAAGACTTTGGACCGCAACGCGTTGGCCTGCCCCACATCCGCCCATTGGAGGGCAAGCTCTGGGAGATGCGGATGCAAGGCCGCGACGGCATCGCTCGTGCCATCTATGTCGCAGTCACGGGTCGCCGCCTACTTGTACTGCATGTGTTCGCCAAGAAGACCCGCAGCACACCCCGAAACGCATTGGACATCGCCCACAAACGACTGGACGCCACACCATGAAAAACCTCAAGGACATCAGGCATGAACTGCTGGCGGACCCCGAAGTGCAGAGCGAGTACCGCAAGCAGGCCCCAGAGTTCGACATGGCCCATGAGCTGATTGCTGCCCGCGCCCGCGCAGGCTTGACACAAAGCGATGTGGCTGATCGCATGGGCACGACCCAAAGCGTCATTGCCCGCCTGGAGGGCGGCAAACAGGCACCATCGCTGCGCACCGTGCAACGCTATGCCCGGGCAGTAGGCGCCCGTGCAGTGATGCGCATCGAGACGCTGCCGGTGACCACATGAATGCGCCGCGTAGCAAGCACTATGACGACTCGCTGACCGCCGCGCCGAGCAACCCGACGAGGCCGCCGCCAAAATAGTTACCGCGTCCGAGCAGCGCCGCTGGTCTGTGGAATTGTTGTTTGGCCGATTAGCGAGATGTGGATATCGTGAAGTCGAACAAAGCGACTGCACCGATGACCACCTACAGCGTCCGCATGTTTTCCCGCCTTGAGCCGCGCACAGTTTGGCGAGGTGGGCCAATGGCCGATACAGAGCTTTTGACGCTGCCAGAGGCAGCAAGGCTGGCAAGGTCTGCACAATACCTACGCAGCGTGAGTCGGACATGTAAGAAATTTTGTGCAAATGGTTTTGAACGCAACCTCGGCGCAGCAATGGTCGCCCATCGAAGCGCCGGAGTCGCTAAAAGCCAGTCGGGCGCCGACAACATGGGCGCTGCCAACAGGTTGCTCGCTGAGTTGACGTGGCGGCCTTGAGGCTGGCTGCGGGCAACAAAAAAGCGCACCCGTCCCACGGCTAGCGCGACAGGTGCTGCTGAGGCCCTACGACGCCGGAGGGCGCCGGACGGTGTTGGCGCGGATTGGGGAAATCGTCTTACATCCGCCGTTACATCTGACGCAACCGGGATGTAAGAAAAGAAAAAAGCACCGAGACATTCCGTCTAAGTGCTTGATTCGCTTATAGTTTTTGGTGGGTTCTGAGAGATTCGAACTCTCGACCTACGGATTAAGAGTCCGCTGCTCTACCAACTGAGCTAAGAACCCCCTATGAAACTGGTGGGGCGTGCGGGGGTCGAACCCACGACAAACGGATTAAAAGTCCGCTGCTCTACCAACTGAGCTAACGCCCCTCACCTTCTCTTTCGCTTGATTTCCAAGCGCTTGAAGCACTGTTATCACAACGCCGCAAAGCCTTCGATTATACCGTTCCCAGCGACCCCTAAAAATCGTTAATGCACACCATCTAGGCAGGCTCCCGTGGCAAGCCGGTTAAGCACCCACCCGGCGGCGCAATGGCCAAAGGTCGCGGTCACGCTGACGACCGATCCGTAGCCCTGGCAGTTCAGCGATCCATCTGCTTCGACGGCGCACGATGGATCCGCCGGCGAGACCGGCTCGCGGCTGTACACGCATGCGACGCCGATCCGCTTTCCCTCACGCGGTGCGCCGTGGTCCTTGCGCAGCCGATTGCGCAGTTGTGCCAGCAGCGGGTCATGCGTGCACTGGGCCAGGTCGTCTATGTCAACCCTGTGCGCGTGGCGCTTGCCGCCAGCGGCACCGACCGCGATGTAGCAAATGGTCGACGCGACTGCATCGCTGCATGCCCATGCGGCCATGGCCACCTTGGCAGGCAACTGGTCACAGGCGTCGATCACGGCGTCAGTGTGCTGCGCCAGCAGCATCGGCCAGTTGTCGGCTGCGACAAATTCCTCGACGCATGTCACAAAGCAGGCCGGATTGATCAGTGCAATGCGATCGCGCATCGCCTGCACCTTGGCCTGCCCCAGCGTGGCGTCGGTTGCGTGCACCTGCCGATTGATGTTGGACTCCGCCACATGGTCGAGATCGATCAGGCTCAGCCGCCCGACGCCGCTGCGCGCCAGCGCCTCTGCAGCCCAGGATCCGACGCCGCCGATTCCGACCACCGCCACATGCGCCTCGCGCACTCGCTGCGCGCCCTCGATACCGTACAGGCGTGCGAGCCCGCCAAACCGGCGTCCCAGATCCGCTTGCTCAGACACCGGTGCGAACGCCAGGGGTTGCTAGCGCGGCAGGCGCGCGAGCCGATCTTTGCCGGCCATCGCGGCCTCGGAGCGGGGATAGGCCTTGGCCAGTTCTTCCAGGCTCTTGCGGGCGCCACGCAGATCCTTGAGTTCAATTTGGCAGTTGGCGATCGCCAGCAAGGCCTCGCTGGCGCGCGGGTGCTCAGGCGCGAGCGCCAGCAGCATGTTGAAATTGCGGATGGCTTCCTTGTATTCGCGGGTCGCATACTGCGCATTGCCGAGCCAAAACAGCGCCGACG
>CAISIP010000022.1 GCA_903885415.1 uncultured beta proteobacterium | reverse complement strand
CTTGGACAGGAATTGGATAGACTCTAGTTTTCAGCCCCCTCGTGCAGCTTGCAAGTTGGTACTCGCTACCTGCTCACATAGCTCCCCGACTTCCCGCCGTGCTTTTCCAGCAGCTTCACGTCGGTAATCGTCATGCCCCTGTCTACCGCCTTGCACATGTCGTAGATGGTCAGCAGCGCCACCTGCACGGCGGTCAGCGCCTCCATTTCGACGCCGGTGGGACCGACGGTCTCCACCGTTGCCGTGCACCGTACGCTGCCGCTGGCCGACTCGCCCGGCGGTGTCGCATCAAACGCCACCGCCACCCGGGTCAACGCGAGCGGGTGGCACAGCGGGATCAGCTCGCTGGTCTTCTTGGCCGCCTGGATCCCCGCTATGCGGGCGATTCCGAGCACGTCGCCTTTCCTGGCGCTGCCGGACTCTATGATCGCGAGGGTGGCCGGCAGCATCTCAATCCGTCCGCTGGCGGTGGCTATCCGGCGGGTGCTCGGTTTGTCCGCGACATCGACCATGTGGGCCTGGCCCTGTGCGTCAAAATGGGTGAGGGAGTTCATAGTGGCGGCCGGTCTTTACAGAGCGTTCATTTACAGTTTGCATCATACGAGCATGCCGAGAGTCCATTGGTTCTGCGCCGCTATGCTGGCCGTCGCCCTGACGCTGGCTCCGGTGGCGCGCGCGCAGGTCGGGGCGGGGGCCCGGACGGCACCTTCAGGCAAGAGCGGCGCATTGCCCACCCTGGGCGACGGCAGCGACCTCGGCAGCAGCGCCGAGCGGCGACTTGGAGACAGGATCGCGCGCGAACTCTACCGCGACCCGGACTACCTGGACGACCCGGTGCTGCGCGAGTACGTCGACGACATCTGGCGTCCCTTGCTGGCCGCTGCGCGCAATCGCGGCGAACTCGCCAACGACATTGACCAGCGCTTTGCCTGGCAGATTCTGCTCGGCCGTGACCGTAGCGTTAACGCCTTTGCCCTTCCTGGCGGATATCTCGGCCTGCACCTGGGGCTGATCGGCGTCGTCACCAGCCGCGACGAACTGGCCTCGGTGTTGGCGCACGAACTCAGCCATGTGACGCAGCGCCACATCGCGCGCCAGATGGCCAAGCAGAGCGCGCAGACTCCTTGGATGATCGGCAGCATGATTCTGGGCGTGCTGGCCGCCAGCAAGAGCCCTGACGCGGCCAACGCGCTGATGGTGGGCGGGCAGGCGGCGGCGATGCAAAACCAGCTGAATTTTTCGCGCGACATGGAGCGCGAGGCCGACCGCATCGGATTTGGTGTGATGACCGATGCCGGATTCTTGGCGCAGGGTTTTGTGTCGATGTTCGACAAGCTACAGCAGGCGGCCAAGCTCAATGACAACGGCGCCTTTCCCTACCTACGCAGCCACCCGTTGACGACGGAACGCATCGCCGACATGCGCGCGCGTCAGCCGCTGGGGTCCCCTGTGGCCGGCGCCGAAATGGAAACGGACCACGCCATGGTCAGCGCGCGGGCGCGGATATTGTCGAATCCCGGGGTCGATACGCTGCGCCAGGCGGTGGCCGAAGCGCTTGTGCCGCCCGCCCCTGGCGCGTCGCTCGCGCGCCAGGCAGCGACGCTTTACGCTGCGACGCTGGCCGCCGTACGCCTGCGTGATTTTGACGCTGCACGGGCTTCGGGGCTTCGGCTTTCGACGCTGGTTGCGTCCAATCCCGCGGCGACCCGGCTGACCGCCCTTCTGGCCGTGGAGTTGGCGCAGGCAGCCGGACAGCCGGTGCCCGAACTGCCGGCCAAGGGGCGTCCGGAGATGTTGCTGTCGGCCCAAAGCCTGGTCGCGCAGGGCCGTGCGCGCGAAGCCGCCGCCGATTTGCAGGCATGGGTGGCGCTGCATCCGCTGGACGCCGGCGCCTGGCAAGGTCTGGCCAGCGCCAGCGCGGCCCAAGGTCAGCCCTTGCGGGCACTGCGAGCGCAGGCCGAGGCGCGCGCAGCGCAGCTCGACTACGCGGGTGCGCTGGACCGGCTCAAGGCAGCGCAGACGATGGTGCGCAGCGCGCGCGCGAACAATGCCGGCGACCATATCGAGGCGTCGATCATCGACACCCGCAGTCGGCAACTGCAGTCACTTCTGCGCGAACAGGCGCTCGAGCGCTGAGTCGATCACCATGCCAAAGGCCGAGTAGAACAGCGAGCCCACCAGCGCGGCGCCGAAACCGGTCACCCTGAAACCGTCCAGAACAGTGGCGGCGGCCCAGAACAGCAGCGCGTTGATGACGAATAGAAACAGCCCCAGCGTGAGGACCGTCGCGGGCAGCGTCAGCAGCACCAGGATCGGCCGCAAGAGGGTGTTGAAGAGCCCTATGACCAGTGCCGCGGCGAGTGCGGGGGCGAAGCCCGTTACCTCGACGCCTTCGTAGAGATAGGCCAGCGCCAGCAGGGCGAGGGCCTTGAGCAGACACTTTAGGATGAACTTCATGGCCGGCCAGCATAACCGAGCCCTCGCAGGCCGGCGCGTTATGATGCGCCTCCGCGCAAAATCCCCATGGCAGGCATACACATCACCGACATTGAATCGGCCATTAACTTTTGGCGTGAGCGCAGCCCCTGCGCAGACGGCTTTTCTCTGCCGCCCGAAGTCCTCGCGCTGGCCGAGGTCTACGCACTGATGGTCTTTTACCGGGAAGCCCGGGCTGACGAGTATTCGATGCCGGCCAATGCCTACGCCGCCTGGCTGGCCTGGTACGACACGACCCCCGACACACCGTGCATCGCCATTTGTTCGACCAGCCAGGGCGACGCCGTGTGCAAGGGCTGCGGTCGCAGCTTTGCCGAGGTTCAGCAGTGGGTCGAAATGCGGCCGGCGCAAAAGCGCGAGACATGGCGGCGCATCAGCCTGCAGGGCGAGGCCTGGCGCTTCAACCGTTATGCCGAACGCGCAGCCGAAGGCCCTGCGACGCCTTGACGCGGGCCCGGACCCGCTTGCTCATTTCCAGCGCAGTGGCTCGATGTCGACGTTGTGGTTGCCGTCGCCGATCATCAGAACACCTTCTTGCACCGTCGCCTGCAACTGCATGCTGCGCTGCGCGAGCGCCTTGAGGCCCTGCGAGGCTTCAGCCGGTATTCTGAAAACAGACAGGTTCTGCGGACGCGACAGCTTGTTTTCGATTCCGCGCCACCATATTTCGGCAGCGTGGTTGAAACAGTACAGCACCACCTCGTCGGCCTTGCCACAGGCCTTGAGCAGGGGTTTTTCTTCCGGCTGTCCGGCCTCGACCCACAGGCGGGTCCGGCCGGTGAAGTCGCGCAGCCACACGTCGGGCTCATCCGGGTCGGACAGCCCGGCGCCGAAAGCCAGTGTGCCATCACCGCTGCAGACGCTTTGCAACTTGTACGCTTGCAGCGCCAGCGCAGCCAGGCGCACCATCATGCGCTCGTCGGTTTCGCTCGGGTGGCGCGCCAGCGTCAGCGCGTGGTCGGCGTAGTAGCCGTGGTCGATGTCCGCAATTTGCAGGCTGGCCTTGAATACCGTCGACTTAATCGCCATGGCCGTCGTTCAGGCGCGCAGCGCCAATTCGGCTGCCTTGCCGACGTAGCTCGCCGGCGTCATGGCCAGCAGCCGCTGCTTGTCGGCTTCCGGTATCTGCAGCTTGGCGATGAAGCCGCGCATCAGCTCGCTGGTCATTGGCGCGCCGCGGCTGAAATTTTTCAGCTGCTCATAGGGCTGCTCGAGCCCGTAGCGGCGCATCACAGTCTGCACCGGCTCTGCCAGCACTTCCCAAGAGGCGTCCAGGTCGGCGGCAATGGCCGCTTCGTTGAGCTCGAGCTTGCCCATTCCCGCAGCCATCGATTCATAGGCCAGCACCGCGTAGCCCAAAGCCACGCCCATGTTGCGCAGCACCGTGGAGTCGGTGAGGTCGCGCTGCCAGCGGCTGATGGGCAGCTTTTCGCTCAGGTGGCGCAGCATCGCGTTGGCCAGGCCCAGATTGCCCTCGGCGTTTTCGAAGTCAATCGGGTTGACCTTGTGCGGCATGGTGCTAGAACCGACTTCGCCGGGGCGTAGTTTCTGCTTGAAATAGCCCAGGCTGATGTAGCCCCAGATGTCGCGCGACCAGTCGATCAGGATGGTGTTTGCGCGGGCGACCGCGTCGAACAACTCGGCCATGTAGTCGTGCGGCTCGATCTGGATGCTGAAGGGCTGGAACTGCAGGCCCAGGCCCCAGGCCTGCAGCATCGGGTCGGCCTCGGGCGCTGCGGTTTCCACCACGCGCCGGCTGAATGCTTCCCAGTCGAAATCGGGCCATGCCGCCAGATGCGCGTTGTAGTTGCCCACCGCGCCGTTCATCTTGGCCAGGATTTTCACCGCTGCGATGCGTTCGAAGGCGGCCTGCAGGCGCACTGCCACATTGGCGCACTCATTGCCCACCGTGGTCGGGCTTGCGGTCTGGCCATGGGTGCGGCTGAGCATGGGAACGCGCGCGTAGTGGTGCGCCATGGCGCGCAGCATACGCAGCAGCCTTTCGATTGCCGGCAGCACCACGCTGTCGCGCGCAGCGCCCAGCTGCAGCGCGTGGCTGGCGTTGTTGATGTCCTCGCTGGTACAG
>CAISIP010000021.1 GCA_903885415.1 uncultured beta proteobacterium | reverse complement strand
GGCCCGGATGCAGCCGAGCTGCTGGAATACATCTGCGTGGCCAAGGTCGGCGGTGACACACCGGTGGGCAAAGGCATTTACACCCATTTCCTGGACGCCCGGGGCGGTGTGCGCGCAGACCTGACGGTTCTGCGTCTGGGCCAGGACCACTACCGGGTGATCGATGGGGCCGACGCCGGCCACCGCGACCTGGTGTGGGTGCGCCGCATGGCCCAGGACCGTAGCGCCAAGGTCACGGTGACCGACACCACCACGCAGTACGGCTGCCTGGGAGTGTGGGGCCCCAATGCCCGCGCCACCATTCAGAAAATTGCCGACGCGCCCGAGGCCTGGACGAACGAGAACTTCCCGTTTGCGGCCCTGCGCAACCTGAGGATCAAGGGCGTGCCGGTGCTGGCCTTCCGCATCTCCTATGTCGGCGAGCAAGGCTGGGAACTCCACTTCAAATACGAGGACGGCTTGGCCCTGTGGGACGCGCTGCACGCGTTGGGCGTCACCCCTGTGGGCGTGGAAACCTACGCCAACAGCCGGCGCATGGAAAAGAGCCTGCGCCTGCAAAACGCCGATCTGCTGACCGAATACAACCTGCTGGAATGCGACCTGGCCCGCCCCAAGGTGAAGGCTGCCGACTTCCACGGCAAGGCAGCGCACCTGAGGTTCCGCGAGCGCGAGCACCAAGCCGCCACCCTGTGCACCCTGGTGATGACGAGCAACATCGACAGCACCGGCGTGGCGCGTTATCCGCTGGGCAACCTGCCAGTGATGGACCCGGCCACCGGTGCCACGCTGGTCGACGAAGTGGGCCGGCGCTCCTACACCACCAGCATTGCCTTCGGCCCGAGTGTTGGCAAGAACATTGCCCTGGCCTACCTGCCCCACGCATACTGCCAGGTCGGGCGTGAACTGCAGATCCAGTACTTCGCGGATGTTTATCCAGTGAGGGTCGAGGCGGTAGGCTACAAGTCCCTGTACGACCCGGAGAGTGTCAAGCCGCGGTCTTGATAAGCTGCTGCGCCAGCCCGGCCTAGGGCCTGAGCAGCAGCCGCCACCAGCGCCGGGTCAGGAGCAGCGCGAGCAGACCTTGGGCGGCGACCGCCACCGTCGCGCCGCGGGGTGACAGCACTTCGGCCAGGAAGCCGACATAGAGAAAACCGACCGGGCCCGTCCCGATGCAGAGCGACAGGACGCCGAGCAGTCGGGCGCGCATCTCGATCGGCGAAAGCCGGTAGACCAGCGTGGCCTGCATGACCGAAAAGCCGACGGCCACCAAGCCGTTGAGCAGCAGGATCGCCGCCGCTGCCGGGGCAATGGGTGCCGCCGCGAAGCCGATCATGGTGGCGAAGTAGACGGCCACCGCAGCCACGTAGATCCGTCCGTACCACCGGGCGCGGGCGAGCTTGGCAAACAATATGGCGCCGACCAGCCCGCCGATCCCTTCACAACCCGCGAGCAGGCCCGCGCCATCGGGGCTCAGATGGAAATAGTCGGTGGCGATGACCGGAACCAGGCTGGTGTACGGCCAGCCGAACACATTGAAAATCACGGTGATCATGAAGACGCCAAGCAGCCGGCTATCGCCGCGAAGCCAGCGGAAGCCCTCGCCGAACCCGCTGATGAAAGACGCTGCATGCGCGGGGCTGGCGGTGGCGCCCGTGCGCAAACGCAGCGCTGCGAAAAAGCCCAGCGCAAGCAGCAGCGCCCCGAGCCAGAAAACGCTTGCGATGGCGTACTGCGCGAGCAATGCACCGGCCAGCATCGGGCCCAGGACCCGGCTGGCGTTGTTGCTGGCCACGTCCAGGGAGATGGCGGTCCCCATGCGCTCGGGCCCTGCGACATTGCCGATCATCATCCGGCGTACCGGGTTGTCGGATGCCCAGCAGATGCCATTGATGAAATTTGCAACCGCCAGTTGCCATACTTCCAGCCAACCCAGGCTCGCCAGAACGGCCAGTGCCAGCGAGGTGCTCATCGCGGTGCCCGCCACCAGCATCAGGGCGCTGCGCAGTCCGAAGCGTTCGGCGGCGGCGCCGATCAAAGCGCCAAACAGGCCCATTGGAAGAACGCGCAGCATGCTCAGCATGGCCACTATGAATGCGGACTCGGTGAGCCGGTAGGCGAACAGGGCGATCGCCAGCGTTTCTAGCCAGCGAACAAGCGATGCGCTAAAACCGACAAACAGCAGCCGCTGAAAGTCCGGCAGGAAGAACAGGTGGCGCGTCATGGCGGTAAGGGCCTGGGCTGGTCTCAGACGCCACGGGCGCGGTCGGCACTGAATCGCCGCCGGAACGCGCCAAAGCTGCTGCTGTCAAGCGCTCCGCGCACCTCGCGCATCAGGTTGAGGTAGTAGTGCAGGTTGTGGATGCTGGCCAGCATCGGGCTGAGCATTTCACCGCAGCGCTCCAGATGGTGGATGTAGGCGCGGCTGAATCCGTCGCGTCCGCCATCGGTCCAGCACACGCCCGTGCTGCCGGCACAGGCGTAGCAGGTGCAGGTCGCGTCGAGCGGTTGCGGGTCGGCCTTGTGGCGCGCGTTGCGGATTTTCAGGTCACCAAAGCGGGTAAACAGGGTTCCGTTGCGCGCGTTGCGCGTGGGCATGACGCAGTCAAACATGTCGACCCCCTGCGCAACTCCCTCGACCAGGTCTTCCGGCGTGCCCACGCCCATCAGGTACCGTGGCTTGTGCGTGGGCAGCCGGTGCGGTGTGTGCGCCATGATGCGCAGCATCTCGTCCTTGGGCTCGCCGACGCTCACGCCGCCGACCGCATAGCCGGGGAAGTCCATTGCGACGAGTTGCTCCAGCGATTCCTGGCGCAGGGCTTCGAACATGCCGCCTTGCACGATGCCGAACATCGCGTTGGGGTTGCGCAGCCGCTCAAATTCGCGTTGGCATCGCTGCGCCCAGCGTAGGCTGAGTTCCATCGAACTGCGTGCCTGGGCTTCATTCGTCAGCGCGCCCCGGGTCTTGGCTTCGACAGAGATGTACGGAGTGCATTCGTCAAACTGCATGACGATGTCGGCATTGAGCTGCGTCTGGATCTGCACCGAGATCTCGGGGGTCAGGAACAGCTTGTCGCCGTTGACCGGCGAGGCGAAGCGCACGCCCTCCTCACTGATCGTTCGCATCGCGCCGAGCGACCATACCTGGAAGCCGCCCGAGTCGGTCAGAATCGGCCGGTCCCATTGCTCGAACTGGTGCAGCCCGCCGAATTGGGCCACGACATCCAGACCCGGGCGCATCCACAGGTGGAAGGTGTTGCCCAGAATGATCTGCGCGCCCATGGCCTTCAGGCTGCTGGGCATCACGCCCTTGACCGTGCCGTAGGTGCCCACTGGCATGAAGATCGGCGTTTCGACGAGTCCGTGGTTCAGCCGAAGCCGGCCGCGCCGTGCGTGGCTGCCGCCATAGGCGCCGTCGCCGGTGGCGGGGTCGGTCCGCAGGAGGTCAAATTCGAGCATCGGGGTTCTGTGCGCTGGGCTTCAGGCGGCGTCTCGCGCCAGCAGCATGGCGTCGCCGTAACTGAAAAATCGGTAACGCTGCGCGATGGCGTGCTGGTACAGCGCCATGACCCGGTCGTGGCCGCAAAAGGCGCTGACCAGCATCATCAGGCTGGACCTGGGCAGGTGGAAGTTGGTCAGCAGCAGGTCGACGTGCCGGAAGACGAATCCCGGGGTGATGAAGATCCGGGTGTCGCCGCTGGTTACAGCGCTTTGCGCCCATGATTCGAGCGTTCGCACGGTGGTCGTTCCCACCGCGACGATGCGTCCGCGGCGGGCGCGGCATTCGGCGATGGCTTGCCGGGTGGCTGCAGGCACCTCGTACCACTCGCTGTGCATGCGGTGTTCGGCTAGATTCTCGGTTTTGACCGGCTGAAAGGTGCCCGCGCCCACGTGCAGTGTCACGCTGGCGCGCTGCACGCCGCGCGCCTCGAGGTCGGCCAGCACGTCGGCGTCGAAGTGCAGCGCCGCGGTGGGTGCCGCCACCGCGCCGGGCGCGCGCGCGAAGACGCTCTGGTAGCGCTGCTCGTCCTGCTCGGAATCGCTTCGGCTGATGTACGGGGGCAGCGGGACATGGCCGTGCTTTTCCATCAATGCCCAGGGGTCGTCCCCGGCGTCGTTGCTCAGAACGAAGCGAAACAGCGCGCCATCCGCGTCGGGCCAACGGCCCAGCAGGGTCGCACGCAGCCCGTCGCCCGCACCCGCCAGGGCCACGGTCGCGCCGATTTCGGGCTTCTTGCTTACCCGCATATGCGCAGCGACCTGGTTGCCCGGCAGCACGCGCTCGACCAGCAGTTCCAATTTTCCGCCGCTGGGCTTTTCGCCGAACAGCCGTGCCTTGAGCACTTTGGTGTCGTTGAATACCAGCAGGTCACCGGACCTGAGTTGCGCTGGAAATTCGTGAAATAGGCGATCCACCGACTCGTTGCCGCTGGCGTCGAGCAGCCTGGAGCCGCTGCGCCGCGGCGCCGGTTGCTGGGCGATCAGCTCAGGCGGCAGCGTGAAGTCGAAGTCCGACAGCGTGAAAGTCCGTTTCGCCGCAAGGGTGTGGTGCATGGTGCTTGAGGGCTGAACAGGCCCGTTCCAAGGGTTGGGAGAGACAGTGCAGAATTGTCCCATGCCCGAAACAACGAAGGCCGCGGCCGTGAAATCGCCGATGCAAAAGGCGCTCGATAAGCTCGGGCTGCGCCGCCCTATCGACTTGGCGCTGCACTTGCCCTTGCGCTACGAAGACCATACCCGTCTTGGCCGACTGGCCGACGCGCGCGAGGGCGATGTGCTGCAATTTGAGGCGACGGTGACGGCCTGCGAGCTCAGCTTCAGGCCCCGGCGCCAGCTGCTGGTGGCGGTTGACGACGGTTCCGATACCTGCACGCTGCGTTTTTTCAGCTTTTATCCCGCGCAGCAAAAGGCGCTTGCGGTGGGCGCGCATATCCGGGTGCGCGGCGAGCTGCGCGGCGGCTTTCTGGGTTGGACCATGATGCACCCCAGTTTCCAGGCCGCAGGCGCAGCGCTGCCGACGGCGCTCACGCCCGTTTACCCGAGCGTTGCCGCGTTGCCGCAAGCCTATCTGCGCAAGGCGGTGCTCAGCGGGCTTGCCCGCGCCGACCTCTCCGAAACCATGGCGCAAGCGCTGGCGATGGGTGCCTGCCACACACCGGGCGCCATCTGGAGCCTGCGCGACGCGCTTTCCTTCCTGCACCAGCCGGCGCCGCAGGTGGCGCTGGCCACGCTGGAGGACCGAAGCCATCCGGCCTGGCAGCGGCTCAAGGCCGAGGAGTTGCTGGCGCAGCAGTTGTCGCAGCTGCAGTCGCGCCGCGCCCGCGAGGGCCTGCGCGCGCCGGCGCTGCGCGCCAAGGCCGGCGGACTGCAGCAGCAACTGCTGGCGGCGCTGCCTTTCGCGCTGACCGGCGCGCAGCGCAGGGTCT
>CAISIP010000020.1 GCA_903885415.1 uncultured beta proteobacterium | reverse complement strand
CTGGTCGCGGTCGGCTTCACGATGATCTACAACGCCACGGAAACAGTCAATTTCGCGGTAGGCGAAAGCCTGATGGTAGGAGCTTACCTGCTGTTGACCTTCGACAAGTTTCTGGGTTGGTCTTATCCGCTGGCGCTGCTTACAACCTTGGCGATGGCGGGATTGATAGGGTTCGTGGTGTTTGACCGGCTGGTGTCGCGGCCGCTCATGACGGCCTCTATGCTCAGCCGCGTGATTGCGCTGATGGGCTTGGCGTCGGTCATGAAAGGCACGGTGCGGCTGATCTGGGGCGCCGACGCGATCCACATGTCCAGCCCTTTCTCGACTAAGCCTATCGTGGTCGGCCCGGTCGAAATAAGCCAGCAGGAAATTGCCATCGTGGTCGTGACGATCTCGGTCATCGCTTTGCTCTACTTGTTCTTCCAGCACACCCGGATTGGCATGGCCATGCGCGCGACTTCCCAGAACCGCCGGGCGGCATCCCTGATGGGTATCAGCGTCACGGGCGTGTTCGCTGCCGCCTGGATCATCGGCACCATGCTGAGCGCGCTGGGAGGCGTGTTTCTTGGTCCGCTGCTACTGGTCGACCCGGACATGGGATCGATCGCATTCAAGTCTTTCACGGCGGTTGTGCTGGGCGGATTCGGCAGCCTGCCGGGGGCGGTGGTCGGCGGCATCTTGCTAGGCGTGGTGGAGAACCTCGCGGGGGGCTACATCCGCTCCGACCTGCAGATCGCTGTCACATTCATCCTGCTGATCGCCGTGCTGGCCATCAAGCCCACCGGCCTGCTCGGAAAGCCGCTGGCGAAACGAGTCTGACCCCCTTATGACAACAACGACCGGACGCCGGCTGCCGGCCGCGCTATTGGCCTTGGTTCTGGCTGGCGCAGTAGGCCCCTTTCTCGACAACTACCTTCTCTATGTGCTGAGCCTCATCGGCGTCTACGCCATATTCGCGCTGGGTTACAACCTGCTCATGGGTTACGCGGGCCAGTTCGATTTCGGGCAGGGAGCCTTTCTCGGAATCGGCGCCTACGCCAGCGCGGTGCTGCAGGTCAAGGCAGGGCTCCCATTCGCGATCGCCTTGCCGCTGAGCGGCTGCATCGCCGTTCTGTTCGGGCTTGCCATCGGCGTCATTGTGTTGCGGCTCAGCGGGTTCTACCTGGCGCTGGTGACACTGGGCTTTCACCAGACGGTTGTGCTGGGGATCGCGCTGTGGGGGCCGTTGACAGGCGGTTTTCAGGGCATGACGGTGCCGCGTCCGACGATGCCAGGCATAAAGGATAACCTGCTGATGTTCTACATCGTCGCCGTGGTGGCTATCGTGCTGCTGCAGGCAGCGTTGAACATCCTGCGCTCGCGCATCGGAACCGCTTTCGTCGCCATCCGCGAGAGCGACATAGCGGCGCAGGCCATGGGTATCAACCTCACACAGCACCGCGTGCTTGCCTACGGCATGAGTGCTTTTTACGGCGGTATCGCGGGCGGACTGCTTGCCATGCTGCTGTCCTATATCACCCCCGAGGG
>CAISIP010000019.1 GCA_903885415.1 uncultured beta proteobacterium | reverse complement strand
CTTCCGCCTTCCCGTACCTATTTAAATAGCGGTGACGAGCCCAAAAAACAAAGCTTTCGAGGGGGTATCACAGACCAAACCGGGGAACAAAACGGGGAACAATTACTGTTTTTCTATTACCTAACGCTGCTGTAGCAGGGTTTCCAAGGCTTTATTGGGTTCCGTTAATCGCACCATGTAACCGCGTCACCCCGTCCCACCACTGTTGTGGGATTGTGGCAACTGCCGCTCCCCGATACGCGCACTAAAAAGATCTAGCCCTTGCGCAGCGCCTTTTCGGCTGCCAGGCGCGGCTGCCATTTCTTCTTCCACAGGTCCCACGAGCGGACATATTCCTGCCAGACGACATTGGCGTCGACTTCTGCTTCGTCCATATAGACGATCGATCCATTGGGGCCGGCCATCATCATCGCCTGGTATTGCATCTTGGCGTTGTGGTCCAGATAGACGGTGCGGCCCACCGCTATCTGGATTTTTTCACCGACGACAACCGAGCCATGGCCACGCATCAGCGCCGCCGGGTGCTTGCCCAGTTTATCGGCCAGCGACTTGCCCAGAAAGCCGTTGCGTACCAGCATGTCAGTGCCTTTTTGCGCATCGCGGATATCCCAGTTGGGTATGCCCAGTCCGATAAAGGCCGACATATGAAAAATCGGGCGCAGCTGGCAGGTGGTGCAACTGAACGGAACCACCGAGTGCGAGTGGTTGTGGACGATGGCGTTGATCTCCGGCCGCGCTTTGTAAATCTCGCCGTGGATGAAGCGCTCGTTGTAACCGGGTGGGCCGCCGGCGAGCACCGGTTGGCTGTCAAGGTCGAATTCCAGGATGTCCTCTTCGGTGATCAGTTCGGGCGCGATCGCGCGCGACATGAAATAGCGCTGCGGATCGCGGTCGCTGCGCGCGCTCACATGGCCATAGGCATCTATCACGCCGTGCTCGACGCAGGTTCGGGAGGCGATAACCAGGTCTTCAATGATGCTCATGGCAATTCCTGCGGGTTGTTCATTCGGTCTTGATCTGCGCGCTCGCCACCAGCTTGGTCCAGCGCGCGATGTCATTGGCCACCAGTTGCTGCAGCCGCTCGGGCGCACCGCCAGCCGGCACCACGCCTTGCTTGGCCAGTGCCTCGCGTACCTCGGGCAGGCGCAGCAGCGCGTTGAGCTCGGTATTGAGTTTGGCGACGATTTCGACCGGCGTCGCGGCGGGCGCCATCACGCCGTACCAGGTGTCGACCACCAGGCTCGGGTGGCCCAACTCCTTGAGCGTGGGAACGCCCGGGAAGGCAGGCGAACGCTCGTCGCTCATCACCGCGAGCATCCTCAGCTTGCCGCCGGCAATCAGCGTACCGGCGGTCTGCAAGGACGACACGGTGGCCGGTATGTGGCCGGCAACGACGTCGTTGAGGGCGGTGGCCGACGCCTTGTAGGGCACGTGCACCAACTGCGTACCCGTTTCCTGCAGAAAGAGTTCCATCGCCAGATGCTGGACTCCACCGGCGCCGGGCGTCGAGTAGTCGAGCTTGCCGGGCTTGGCCTTGGCCAGCGCGACGAAGTCCTTGACGGTCTGCGCCTCCAGCTTCGGTGACACCACCAGACCCATGGCGCTGGTCCCCAGCAATATGACATGCGAGAAGCTCTTGACCGGGTCGAAGGGCAGCTTGGGACGCATCGCCGGTACGGTCGAATGCGAGGTGGCTGTGAACATCAGCGTGTAGCCGTCCGGCGGCGCTTTGGCAACCGCTTCGCTGCCGATGGCTCCGGCGGCTCCGGCCCGGTTGTCGGTGAGCGTCGCAACGCCCCAGCGCTCGGTCAGCTTGGCGCCCAGCAAGCGCGCCAGCGTGTCGGCGGTAGTGCCGGTGCTGTAGGGAACGATCAGCGTGATCGGCCTGCTCGGGTAGGCGCCGGCCTGCGCCTGCACTGTCGGGGGTGCTGCCGCCAACAGCGCGACGCCCAGCGCCAGGGCGGTCCAGCCAGCGCGTCGGCGTGCGTCAGGCGCATGGCGGCATGCGGCTAAAACTGATGTTGCGAGGCGTTTGGAGTCGGTCATGGCGGGGTCCTGGTACTGGCGGGCGATGCCCCGATGCCGGCGAAGTCCGATCGCATCCGGGCG
>CAISIP010000018.1 GCA_903885415.1 uncultured beta proteobacterium | reverse complement strand
TGCAACTTCAGACCGATGGCGCCTGCTTGGACCTGCTCGTGCAGTGCCTGCGGCAGGCTGGCGTTGCCCTTGCCCAAAAAGCCCAGGTTCATCGCGAAGCCATCGGCCGCCTGCAGCATGCGCTCCAGGTGCCAGGGTCCCGGCGTGCAGGTCGTCGCCAGCGTGCCGGTGGCCGGTCCGGTGCCGCCGCCGAGCATGGTGGTGATGCCGCTGGCCAGTGCCTCCTCGATCTGTTGCGGGCATATGAAGTGGATGTGTGAGTCGACGCCGCCGGCGGTGACTATGTGGCCCTCGCAGCTGATGATCTCGGTTCCCGGGCCGATGACGATGTCGACGCCGCTTTGGGTGTCCGGGTTGCCGGCTTTTCCGATGGCGACGATGCGACCGCTCCGAAGGCCGATGTCGGCCTTGACGATGCCCCAGTGGTCGATGATCAGTGCGTTGGTCATCACCGTGTCGACCGCGCCCTGCGCGCGCGACAACTGGCTTTGTGCCATGCCGTCGCGGATGGTCTTTCCGCCGCCGAACTTCACCTCCTCGCCGTAACTACCGGCGCGCAGCGTGTAATCGGCTTGCACCTCGACGAGCAGCGCGGTGTCGGCCAGGCGCACCCGGTCGCCGACCGTGGGCCCGAACATCTCGGCGTAGGCTCGCCGTCCGATCGTCGCCATCAGAGTGCCCCCTCGGCCTTCGCGTCCAGCGAGCCGTTGACCAAGCCCTGGAAGCCGTAGACCGCGCGTGCGCCCGCATAGTCGACCAGTTCCACCGTCCGCTGCTGCCCGGGCTCGAAGCGCACCGCGGTGCCCGAGGCGATGTGCAGCCGCATGCCACGCGCAGCGCTGCGGTCGAACACCAGCGCGCCGTTGGTTTCGGCGAAGT
This sequence comes from uncultured beta proteobacterium, assembly GCA_903885415.1. Taxonomy (GTDB): domain Bacteria; phylum Pseudomonadota; class Gammaproteobacteria; order Burkholderiales; family Burkholderiaceae_C; genus CAISIP01. The sequence continues at coordinate 2,509 of CAISIP010000018.1, read as the reverse complement.
GGTAGTGCGATCCGACTTGTATCGGCCGGTCGCCGCTGTTGTTGACCACCAGGGACAGGGTGCGGCGCCCGGTGTTGAGTTCGTGGCTGCCCGCGAGGGTCAGCAGTTCGCCTGGGATCATGCTGCGCCTCGTCTCACACAATGGGCTGGTGGACCGTCACCAGCTTGGTTCCGTCGGGGAAGGTGGCCTCGACCTGTATGTCCGGGATCATCTCGGCGATGCCGTCCATGACGTCCTCGCGCGTGAGCACCGTCCGGCCTTCGCTCATCAGTTGCGCGACGGTCTTGCCGTCACGCGCTCCTTCCATCACGGCGGCGCTGATCAGCGCCAGCGCTTCCGGATAGTTCAGCTTGAGCCCACGCGCGCGGCGGCGCTCGGCCAGCAGCGCTGCGGTGAAGATCAGCAGCTTGTCTTTTTCGCGGGGGGTCAGTTCCATGCGCAGCCTCTCCAAATGCTCGCCGATTGTCACGCAAGTCATGTGCCAGCCGCTGGCTGCGGATTGGCCTGACATGGGCTATAGACACGCCACCTTGGTGCGCAAAACGGCTCCTACCCGGTGCATGACCCAATTAGGGTTTCACACAGCAAATGGAGGAAATCATGCATCGTCGGGTTCAGTTAACCGGGTGATGCAGCGCGGCCAATGCATTGCGCGCGGCCGCGGCGCCGACATGCAGGCCGACGGGGTTCGCCAAATGGTGTCGATCTGATGGGCGACGCCCGGGTCGCGCGCAGGTCCGGACGCGCGAGTCTGCTGGCGCTGCCACAGGGGTGCGCCGGTGCGGTGTCGGCTCAGGTCGACCAGATCCTGGGCAGCTGTGGCTGCAACTGCCACAGCGTCAGGCGCCACTGCGCCCATACCCGGCGCAGCAGGTCCATCGCCGGCTCGACCATCGGCGACAGGACGCGCAGAACGACGACCTGCCCATTGGGGCTGGTCACGCCGGCGCTGTCGCACAGGCTGTGCGTCTGCATGGCCTCGCGCGCACCGTCGAGCGCCTGCTGCTGACGTCCGCGCTCGATAGCGCTGCCGGTGCAAAAAAATAGCGAGGCGATGCAGCGCCTGCTTGCCAGACCGAGGGCTCCGTTCATCAGCGCTGGGTCGTCCGCCGCCATACGCCCGCGCTCGAGCCAGACGCCGGGAATCTCGATGTGCTGGCAGAAGCTGCCGCTGTCGAAGGCCTGCCCGGAGGCTGGCAGGCCCAGCGCGGTGATGTCCCAGCCCATCATTTCGGCGCCTGGCGCGAGCATGAGCGAAAGCCGGTTCTGCGCGATGCAACCCGGGTGGCAGATCGCCTCAAGCGGCAACCATTCAAGCCGAGCGCCGGATTCCAGCCGGATCCGGATGTCTTGCACAGCGGGCTCACCGAGCGACCTGTAAAAGCGGGTCGCGCCTGGCGTGGTGATCAGCGCGTGCGCGCCGCTTCCGACGTCAACGCCAATCCCCGGCGTGTCGCCGCCGACCAGGCCCCCCGGTGGATGGACGAGCACGTTGTGGCATATGGCGCCGCCCTCGGGGTACAGGCTTTGCAGGATGCGCAGCGGACCCAGATGGCTGTGGCGTGCCACCGTTCGCTGCGACTCGTAGCGGTAGCCCACATCCAGTGCGGCTTTCCAGCTCATGGGATCCGCCCGGCAACTGGCAGGCCGCCGACGCCGCGCCGCGCCGCAGGGCCATGCCTGACGAATCGGTGGCGCGAAGGAGCCTGCATCGATGGATCATATGCGCTGGCCCATAATTCGACGCAGGCTGGGGCCCGCCCAGGCCACCGACTGCGGCAGGCGGCGCGACCCGCTAAAGGAGCGACTGATGGGACTGAGTACACACGCGCTGGACACTGTTCACGGTTGCCCTGCAGCGGGCATGGAGGTGGCGTTGTATGCGACCGACGGCGAGTCGGCGCGGCTTGTCAAGGCCTTCAGACTGAACCAGGACGGACGCGATCCAGAGGGCCTGGTGTTGGCCGGCGAAGCGCTTGTGCGCGGCAGTTATCGGCTGGTCTTTGATGTGGCGGATTATTTCCGTTCCAAGGGCCTTGTGCTCGAGCGTCCCGCTTTTCTGGAGCGGGTGCGGCTGGACTTCGGCGTGGCGCAGCCGCAGGCGCACTGGCATGTGCCGCTGTTGGTCAGCCCCTGGAGCTACACGACCTACCGCGGCTCGTGAATGCTGGCGCCCCAACGGCGGATGGTTTGACGCAAGCCGAACGCGTTTTCGCTGCGCTGCTGGCTGCGCCGGCGGTCTGGGTCACGGTGGACGCGACGCGTGGATCGGTGCCGCGTGATCCAAAGACCTGGATGGCGGTATTTCCCGACAGGATCTACGGCAGCATCGGCGGGGGCCAGGTCGAATACCAAGCCATAGCGCAGGCGCGGCTGCGTCTGGCCGGTGCGGGCGGTGACGCTGTTGTGCGCTATCCGCTCGGCCCCAGCTTGGGCCAGTGCTGCGGCGGCGTCATGGACCTGCGCTTCGAATGCGTTGGTGAGGCCGACATTGCTGCGTTGCGACAG
>CAISIP010000017.1 GCA_903885415.1 uncultured beta proteobacterium | reverse complement strand
GCAGGCGCGGTCGAGCTCGATGCCGATCATCAGGCCCTGGCCGCGGATTTCGCGCACAGCGCCTGTGGCCAATTCGCTGGCGAGTTCGCGTTGCAGCGCAGCCCTCAGGTGGGCGCCCACGCGCGTTACGTTGTCCAGCAGGTGGTCTTCCTGCATGATGCGCAGCGTCTCGACGCCGGCGCGCATCGCCAGCGGGTTTCCCCCGAAGGTCGTTCCATGGTTGCCGACCTGAAACAGGTCTGCCGCCTTCGGCCCTGCGACGACGGCGCCAATCGGCACCCCCGATCCCAGGCCCTTGGCCAGCGGCATCACGTCGGGCAGGATGCCAGCCCACTGGTGGGCAAACCATTTCCCGGTTCGCCCCATTCCGCACTGCACCTCGTCGATCATCAGCAGCCAGTCGCGTTCGTCGCACAGCGCGCGCACCTGACGCAGGTATTCGGTGTGCATCGGATGAACTCCGCCTTCACCCTGGATGGCTTCAAAAAACACCGCCGCCACGTTCGCGTTGCCCTCGGTGGCTTTGCGCAGCGCGTCCATGTCGTTGAGTGGTACCCGTATGAAGCCTTCGAGCAGCGGGCCAAAACCCGCCTGCACCTTCGGGTTTCCGGTCGCGCTGAGGGTGGCGATGCTGCGCCCGTGAAAGGCGTTTTCGTAGACGACGATTTCCGGCCGTTCGATCCCTTTGTTGTGGCCGAACTTGCGCGCGAGCTTGAGCGCGGCCTCGTTGGCCTCGAGCCCTGTCGAGCAGAAGAAGACGTTGCGCAAGCCCGAGATCGCAACCAACTGCGCGGCGAGCTCCTCCTGTTGGGGTATGTAGTAGTAGTTCGAGGTGTGGATCAGCTTGGTCACCTGGTCCTGCAGCGCGGGCACCAGCTTCGGATGGTTGTGGCCGAGCGTATTGACTGCGATTCCAGCGAGCGCGTCGAGGTACTCGCGGCCATGGACGTCCCACACGCGGCAGCCCTGACCGTGCGAAAGCGCGATCGGCAGACGTCCGTAGGTGTTCATCACATGCGGGCAGGTCGGTGCTTCGATTTTCGGTGGTTGCGCGTTCATCATGGGTCCCAAAAAGGCAAAGCGGCCCGTCCGGAAATCGGGCCGCCAGAGCATGATTCTATGGCCAGTGCCGTGGGCGTTTGCAGGGCTGTTAGAGTCCTTGCTCGGCCCCAACGCTGCAGGTAACGCGACCTCATGCTTCCTCTGACTTTCAAAGAATGGCTGATACTCGGAAGAAACCGGGACGGCAAGGTATTTCGCCCCAGCGACTGGGCGGAGCGCTTGGCCGGGGTGATGAGCCAGTTCCGACCAGGCGGCCCCCAACCGGGCAGCCATTTGGGCTACTCGCCATGGTGTGTTCCGGGCCAGCGCGACGGCGTTTCCTGCGTTGTGATCCATGTCGACCTGCGCGACTACGACGTGATGGCCTGGGACTTCTGCGTCAACTTCAGCCGAGACAACGATCTGGAGGTGCGTGACGCGCGCGCCCAACCCGATGGGCCCTTTGCGTAGACCGGTTCGCCGCCCATCGGAAACGCGTGAAACAAAAAAACCGCCTGAAGGCGGTTTGATTGCTTTGCTGACAGCGCACCCGTTGCAAACGGCAGACTCCGGTCAGGGAGTCCGTGCGGTGGGCCTGGCTATCAGCCAGGCCAAAGGTGGCGGCCTAAGCGGCAGCCGGCGCAGCCGCTGGGGCCAGCGCCTTGACCTTGGTCGACAGGCGGCTCTTGTCGCGCGCGGCCTTGTTCTTGTGGAAGATGCCCTTGTCGGCGACCGTGTCGACGATCTTCTGCATCTTGGCGAACAGCTCGGTCGCCTTTGTCTTGTCGCCCGCTACGACAGCCTTTTCCACGTTTTTCACCGCGGTGCGGTACTTGGAACGCAGCGAGGTGTTGGCGGCGTTTATTTTCACGTCCTGGCGAACGCGCTTGCGCCCCGACGCCAGGCGCGGGTTCTTTTTCTTCGGTTTGGTAGATGCCATAAATGTGTGTCCTTGTGTCTGAGGATGTTGCCAGCAAAGCCTTCCATTGTACCAGCCCGAGTTCAAGGCCCGCCACCCGTCGCCAGGGGCGGCTGCCCGCGGCTACACTGCGGTGCGTGAGCCTTTTCAAAGCCGCCTCGACCGTTTCGCTGCTGACTCTGGCATCGCGTGTGAGCGGCATGGCGCGCGACCTGCTGATGGCGTCGGTTTTTGGCGCCACCGCGATGACCGACGCCTTCAACGTCGCCTTCAGGCTGCCCAATATGTTTCGCCGGCTGTTTGCCGAGGGCGCCTTTAGCCAGGCCTTTGTTCCGGTGCTGGGCACCAGCAAGGCGCAGCAGGGCGATGCGCAGACGCGTCTGCTGGTCGACCATGTGGCTACCGTACTTTGCTGGACGCTGGTGCTGACCTGCGCGATGGGCGTGGTCGGTGCGCCGCTGCTGGTGTGGGTGATGGCCAGCGGACTGCAGCAGGATCCGCGCGGCTTCGACGCTGCAGTGCTGATGGCGCGTTGGATGTTTCCCTACATCGGTTTCATGTCGCTGGTTGCGCTGGGTGCGGGGATTCTCAATACATGGAAGCATTTCGCTATTCCGGCACTGACCCCGGTGCTGTTGAACCTGGCGATGATCGCTGCCGCATGGCTGGGCGCGCCCTGGTTCCTGGCTTTGGGCGTAGAGCCGATTTACGCCATGGTGATGGGGGTGATCGGCGGCGGTGTGCTGCAGCTGGGGCTGCAGATGGCGGCGTTGCGCCGTCTGAGGCTGCTGCCGCGCCCGGGCTGGCGCTGGAGCGTGCTGCGTCGGGCCTGGAACGACGAGGGCACCCGTCGGGTCGCCAAGCTGATGGGGCCTGCGCTGCTGGGGGTGGGCGTCGCGCACCTGTCGGCGATCATCAACCTGCAGATCGCGTCGCACCTGAGTCCGGGCAGCGTCAGCTGGATGGCCTATGCCGAGCGCCTGATGGAGTTTCCGACCGCCTTGCTCGGCGTGGCGCTGGGCGTGGTGCTGACACCGCAGTTGGTGGCGGCCCATGCAGCCGGTGACCGCGGCCGCTATTCAGCGATGCTGGACTGGGGGCTGCGCCTTGTTCTGGTGCTCGCCCTGCCTTGCACGCTGGCGCTGCTGTTCTTCGCGCAGCCGCTGGTGGCGTCGCTGTACCAGCGCGGCGCATTTTCGGCCAACGATGTGCAGCAGACCACAGCCGCGCTGATGGGCTACGGCACCGGGTTGCTGGGGCTGGTGGCGATCAAGGTACTGGCGCCGGGCTTTTATGCCAGCCAGGACATCCGCACGCCGGTGCGCATAGCGCTTATGGTGCTGGTGCTCACGCAACTGCTCAATCTGGGTTTCGTTCCGTTGTTCGCCCACGCCGGACTAACGCTGGCCATCGGTGTGGGTGCGCTGGTCAATGCGCTGGCGTTGTTGATAGGCCTGATCCGGCGCGGCAGTTATCGGCCGCAGCCGGGCTGGGCGATATTCTCGATGCAGGTGGCGCTGGCCAGCGCCTTGCTCGGCGTATGGCTGATCTGGGCCGCAAGCAGCCTGGACTGGAACGCCGCCGCCGCGGGCGAGCTGCAGCGCCTGGTGCAACTCGCGCTGGTGCTGCTGGCCTCTGCAGGCCTGTATTTCGTGGCGCTGTGGGCCACCGGAATCCGGTTAGGTGCCCTGCTCAAGCCGCAGCTTGGAGCGGCGTCGCCATGAAACTCTCCCTGGCGCTGCCAACTCCGCTGGAGTATTTTTCCGCGCTGGTCGGCAGCGACGCGGATTTTCCCCTGCTCGAGGCGGCCATCAGTCTGGCGCAGGATGACTACCCGGAGCTCGACGTGCAGCAGGTACTCGGCGAAATTGACCAGCTGCTGGCCCGTCTGAAGCGCCGGGTTCCGGCCGATGCATCGGCCTTGCACAAACTGCGCGCGTTGAACCAGTTGTTCTTCCGCGACCTGGGCTTTCGCGGCAATGTCAACAATTACTATGACCCCGACAACAGCTTTATCAGCGTTGTGCTGCGTACCCGCTGCGCGATTCCGGTGGCGCTGGCCGTACTCTGGCTCGAACTCGCCCAGGGTCTGGGCTTGCAGGCGCGCGGCGTGAGTTTTCCGGGCCACTTCATGCTCAAAGTGAACCTGCCAAAGGGCCAGGTGGTGATCGACCCACTCGACGGCCAGTCGCTGGGCCGCGAGCAACTCGCCGAGCGGCTGGAACCATTTCGCCGGCGCAGCGGGCTGGTTGACGAGTTCGATGTGCCGCTGGGGCTGTATCTGCAACCCGCGCCGGCGCGCGACATCGTCGCGCGCATGCTGCGCAACCTGCAGGAAATCCACCGCAGCCAGAAGGACTGGTCGCGCCTGCTGGCGGTGCAAGACCGGCTGATCGTGCTGCTGCCGCAGTCCTGGGCCGACTACCGTGACCGCGGTCTGGCACATGCCCGGCTTGGCCACGCCGCACCGGCGCAGGCCGACCTGGAGCGCTATCTCGCGCACGAGAGCGATGCGCCCGACCAGGACGCTATCGCGCTGCAGTTGGCCCAACTGCGCGGCACCCGCAGCGCCTAGCGCCCGGGCCGCGCGACCGGCGCTTATGATCCGCCCAGCTGTGATCGCCGCGTCGCGGAGATCGCGTCCAAACAGTTTGATGAAAGCGGAGTAATACCATGCGATGCACATGCTTGGACCGTCTGGTAGACCTTATGGCCTGCTATGCCCGATCGGCCCTACCGGACAGACGGTTGCTCAAGATGGCGGGACTGGCGCGCACTGCGCCGCTGCGTCTGAGCGCGGTAGCGCACTGATGGCCTCGTCCATGTCTTCGCGCATGCGCGACGGCGTTGACCGCAACGCGCCGGCCTACTGGGACGCACGATTTGCTGAGGACGGCTTCGCCTACGGCACGGAGCCCAACGACTTCCTGCGCCTGGTCGCCGATCGGCTCCCCGGCGGCGACGCGCTGTGCCTGTGCGAAGGCGAGGGTCGCAACGCGACGTTTCTGGCGCAGCGCGGCATGCGCACGACGGCGATGGATTTCTCCGCGGTCGCCTTGCGCAAGGCCGAGGGACTCGCTGCGCAGCGCGGCCTGCGCTTGCAGATTCTTTGCTGCGATCTGGCTGGTTTCGATCCTGGCGTCGGCCGCTGGGACGTCATCACGATGATCTTCGGCCAACCCGATCCGCTCTTACGGCGCGCGCTGTACGCGCGCCTCGCCGCCTGCCTGCGACCGGGCGGCGCCTTGGTGCTGGAGACCAAGGTCGAGGAGGACGCCGGAAGCGACAGCCGCTATCCGGGCTCACCGGTCTTGTGCGCCGAACTGCTAGGACTGGACTTTGCGATTGCCCGGGACAGCACGCGTGTGTTGCGCGAAGGGCGCTACCACGACGGCGAGCAGCGCACCGCGCAGATACTGGCGTTCAGACCCGGCTATCCCTAGCCGCTTGGACCGGCCCGTGCGGTGTCCTGTCCGTTTGGACGCAGCAACCGGTTGAGCAAGCCTGCCAGCCGCGCCGCAGCCTGCGCCATGCGCAGTTCCATCACAGGGGTGAAACGATCGACATAGTCGGTGCCGACCCTGCGGTCGGGGTAGAAACCCGGCATTCCAACGATCCGGCACGACTCCTCCGCCACGCGTGCCGGGTCTACCTCGTTGGCCGGCACCCGCTTGGCCAGCAGCCGAGCGGTCAGCGATGCGTTGTCCTGGCTCAGGCTGCTGAGCAGGCCGCTGTCCCACAGCGCATGCAGGTTGCTGGCGCGCATGAAGGTCTGTAGCGCGACCGAATTGCCGCCCCGGTCTTCCATGTAGCCGGCGTGCAGCGGTTGGTGGATGTCGGCGACAAAATGGAGGATGTATTTGAGCGCGTGCAGGCGCTTGTCGTCGCCTGCAGGAGAGGCAAGGACTTCCGACTGACGCGCGATCGCTGCCACCACGCAGGCCCCGTCAGGGCAATCGCGCTGCGCTTCGAAGGCGCAGGAGTCCCTGGGAAAGTTCACATAGTGCCAGGGCGCCGTCGTCGGGCTGCGGCGCTCGTCGGCCCAGGTCGATAAGGAGGCCATCGTCGCGCCAGGCTCCAGGGCGAGCAACCGGTCCACCTCTAGTTTCGCTTCAGCGCTTAACTGCGCCGCCGCCATCGCGGCAATGGTCTGATGCCCCTGCGCTCCCCAGGCCAGGGCGTTGCCGACGATAAACGACAGGGCGAGAGTCAGGAGTCTGTGCATGGCGCTGCGTGGGCCGCCAAAGGCAGGCCCGGTAGGGGCGGAAGATTGAGTTTACTCAATCTTCACCGGCGCAACCAAGCCGGGCCAGGCACGCGCAGCGTCGCGCGCCCCCTCCGGCTGCTCCTTATCTCCTTATGTCAGCGGAACCGCACCGCAGCGGCGTTGGCGATGGGCGCGATGACGCCGATCTGGTGCACCGTCTCGCCCTGTTCGCGCAAGGTGTTCGCGGTGGCAGCGGCGTTATCAGCGTCGACCACTACCACCATGCCGATGCCGTTGTTGAAGGTGCGGTTCATTTCGAAGTCGCTGATGGCCGCGGTGGCCTGCAGCCAGGCGAAAAGCTCGCTTTGCGGCCAGCTGCCCTGGCGCAGTTCGGCGGCCATGCCTTCGGGAAGTACGCGCGGTATGTTCTCCAACAGGCCGCCACCGGTGATGTGCGCCAGGGCCTTGATCGGGTGCCCAGCGAGCGCGGCGAGCACCGGCTTCACATACAGCCGCGTCGGCGCCATGAGCGCCTCGCGAAACGGCTTGCCGTCGAGGCTGGCGGGCAGCTTGGAGGCGTCGAAGCCGGCGCCGGTCCCCGCCGCGCGCTCTATGCATTTGCGCACCAGGCTAAAACCGTTGGAGTGTACGCCGCTGCTGGCCAGGCCCAGGACGATGTCGCCGCTGCAAACGGTCGCTCCGGTGAGAATTCTGGATTTCTCGACCACGCCGACCGCAAAGCCCGCCAGGTCGTATTCGCCGGATGGATACATGCCGGGCATCTCGGCCGTCTCGCCGCCAATCAGCGCGCAGCCCGACAGCTCGCAGCCGCGCGCGATGCCGCCGATGACAGCCGCGGCGGTCTCAAGATCGAGCTTGCCGCAGGCGAAATAGTCCAAAAAAAACAGCGGCTCGGCGCCTTGTACCAGCACGTCGTTGACGCTCATTGCCACCAGGTCGATTCCCACCGTGTCGTGCATACCCCATTCGAAAGCGAGCTTGAGCTTGGTGCCGACCCCGTCGGTTCCGCTGACCAGTACCGGCTCGCGGTAGCGCTTTGGAACTTCGAACAGCGCGCCGAAGCCGCCAATGCCGGCCAGAACGCCCTCGCGCATGGTCTTGCGCGCCAGCGGCTTGATGCGCTCGACCAGCGCGTCGCCGGCGTCAATGTCAACGCCGGCGTCCTTATAGGAAAGCGGGGCGGGGCGGGCGGTCTGTGCAGGGTTGTTCATGGGCAGCGTCGTAGGGGGCGGGGTGGCGCTAGGCGGCTGCGCCTGCCGCGCTGCGGGCAGCTGGGCAGACCCCGATAGAATTTGCCCAGATTCTACGGGTTCGTCCCGGCTACCCGCATGCAACTATCCGCCTCCCAAAAAGCCGCCACCGCCTGGAGCGCGATCGCCTTATTGGGCCTGTTCCTGTTCTGGCTTCTCGCGCCGGTGCTGACGCCCTTCGTCATCGCGGCCGTGCTGGCCTATGCGCTGGCGCCGCTGGTTGACGGGCTTGACCGCGCGGGTGGCGGTCGCATACCGCGTCTGCTGGCGGTGGTCGTGGTCGAACTGCTGTTGCTGCTCGCGTTGCTGTGTGTCGCGCTGCTGATCGTGCCGATCCTGGCCAAGGAGCTGCCCCTGATGCGCGACCAACTGCCGCTGCTTTTCGAGCGTCTGGGTGTGTCGCTGGATCCCTGGCTGGCGCAGTTTGGACTCAAGCTGTCGCTGGACGCCGCCAGCGTCAAGGCGTTTGCCCTCAAGTATCTCAACGCCAACTTCGAGGATGCATTCGGCTCGCTGATGTCCTCGCTCAAGCTCGGCGGCAGCGTGGCTTTTGCCATCGTTGGCAACGCGGTGCTGGTGCCGGTGGCGTTGTTTTACCTGCTGATGGACTGGCGCCGCTTTGTCGCCGCGCTGCAGCAGATGGTGCCGCAGCGCGCACGCGGCGCCGTCGACAGCTTCACGGGGGAGGCCGACGCGGTGTTGGGTCAGTACCTGCGTGGGCAGCTGCTGGTGATGCTGATCCTGGCGATTTTTTACAGCGCAGGACTGACGCTGTTCGGCCTCGATCTCGCGCTGCCCATCGGCGTGTTCACCGGCCTGTCGATATTCGTTCCCTACCTCGGATTCGGGCTGGGGCTTGTGCTCGCGCTGCTGGCCGGCTTGTTGGAGTTCGCCGCCAGCGTCGGCCCTGGCCACGCGCTGCTGATGGTCGCCGTGGTCTACGGTCTGGGCCAACTGGTCGAGAGTTTCTTCCTGACGCCGCGTCTGGTGGGCGAGCGCATCGGGCTGCATCCGCTGGCCGTGATTTTCGCGCTGCTGGCCTTTGGCCAGCTGCTGGGTTTCGTCGGCGTGCTGATCGCGCTACCGGCCAGTGCGGTACTGCTGGTGGCGATACGGCGCGGCTGGGCCCGCTATCTTTCCAGCGGGCTGTACCGGGGTGTCTGAGCGCGCATGAAGCAGATGTACCGTAGCCTACTATGTAGTTGAGCTAATCCGAATTGTCATTGGAGATTGCTCCTATGATCTAGATGAT
>CAISIP010000016.1 GCA_903885415.1 uncultured beta proteobacterium | reverse complement strand
TCCATGGGGCTGCGCCAGCTGGGCGACACCGGCGAACTCGAGAGGATGGTCATCGAGGTCATCGCCGCCAACCCGAAGAGCGTCGAAGAGTTCCGCCAGGGCAAGGAAAAGGCCTTCCATGCGCTGGTCGGACAGGTCATGAAGGCCAGCCGCGGCAAGGCCGATCCAGTGCAGGCCAACGAACTGCTGCGCAACCAACTCGGCGCCTGAGCGCCAACCACCCGCCAACGCCATGCCACCGACGCCCCTGTTTTCCGGCCCCAATGCCCCCTCCATCGCTGGCCTGCGCTATCCCGATCCCGCGGTGGTGGTGCTCGACGCGTCATTTCTAAAGTACCGGCTCTTTGCCGCCAGCGTGGAGCGCCTGGCAACCGGCTTTCGCTGGATGGAGGGTCCGGTTTGGGTGGGCGACGGCGGCTACCTGCTGGCAAGCGACGTGGCAAGCAACCGCATCCTGCGCTGGGACGAGGCAACCGGCGCGACGACGGTGTTCCGCGAACCCTCCAACTACGCCAACGGCAATACCCGTGATATGCAAGGACGGCTTGTGACCTGTGAGGCCGCCGTGACCCGACGCATCAGCCGCACCGAACACAGCGGAAGGATCACCACGCTGGCCGACAACTTCGAAGGCAAGCGTTTCAACTCGCCCAACGACATCGTGTGCCAATCCAACGGTGCCATCTGGTTCAGCGATCCGCCGTTCCAGCTTGCCAATGACTACGAGGGACGTATCGCGCAGCAGGAAATGCCGCAGGCGGTGTACCGCATCGACGGCGCCAGCGGGGCGCTCACCCAGGTGCTGAACGATATCGCGGGACCCAACGGACTGTGCTTTTCCCCCGACGAGAGGAAGCTGCATGTGGTCGAAAGTCGATCGGAGCCAAGCCGTCGCATCTGGTCCTACGATGTCGGCGCGGACGGCAGCCTGTCGAACAAGACGCTGCTGATCGACGCTGCGGGGCCGGGCGCGATCGATGGCATCAAATGCGATGCTGACGGCAACATTTGGGCCGGTTGGGGCGGCAACGGCGCTGCGCATGCGAGCCCGGTCGAGCTCGATGGCGTCATGGTCTTCAACCCCCAGGGAAAGGTGATCGCGCATATCCGACTGCCCGAACGCTGCGCCAACCTGTGCTTCGGCGGCATCGACAACAACCGCCTTTTCATGGCCAGCAGCCATTCAATCTACGCGCTCTACGTCAACACCCGCGGAGCCGAAATACGCAACTGATCGGAAAAGCGCGAGGCGGCGCGTTCAGGCCGCCAACAGGATCGGCGCAATCGCAGCGCCTTGCGCCAGCACCTGACCGATCACTGCGGCTTGCAGGTATCCCATGCCGTGCAGCATGTCCACGCAGGCCTTCGCCTGTGCGGCTGGCACGCCGGCCAGCAGGCCACCGGCGGTCTGCGGGTCAAACAACAGCGCGTAGCGTGGATCATCCGCAAACCGCTCCCCATTGGCCAGCGCAGCACGCAGCTGCATGTTGGCGCCGTGCAAAGAGCTCACGATGCCGTCGCCAATGCATTGTTGCGCACCCTCGAGCAGCGGCAGCGCAGACAGGTGCAAGCGCGCGTCCACGCCCGAGGGGCGCGTCATCTCCAGCAGATGTCCAAGCAGGCCAAAGCCGGTCACATCGGTGCAGGCCGTCGCGCCATGCGCGCGCAGCGCGCTGGCCGCCTCTCGGGCCGACAGCAACATCGATTGCAGCGCGCCCTGCACCCAGCGCCCGCGCGCCACGCCGCGTGCGTGCGCTGCAAGCAGCGTTCCGGTTCCCAATGGCTTGGTGAGAATCAGCATGTCGCCGTCGCGCAGGCCGCCCTTGCGCAGGACGCCCTCGAGTTTGTCATCGACCAGGCCATTGACCGCGAAGCCCAGCGCCAGTTCGCCGCCTTCGCCGGTGTGTCCACCTACCAGCGCACAGCTGGCCGCGTTGAGCACATCGATCGCGCCGTGCATCATCTGCAGCAACAACTCCTCAACCTTGGCGTCCAAGCCAGGCGGAACTGTTGCCAGCGCGGTTGCACTCTGCGGTTCGGCGCCCATCGCATACAAGTCCCCCAGCGCGTGGTTCGCTGCGATCTGCCCGAAAACATAGGGGTCCTCGATAAAGGAGCGGAAGAAGTCCACGCTATGCACCAGCGCCTTGCCAGCAGGCACACGCAGCACCGCCGCGTCATCGGACGCGCTCAGGCCGATCAGCACATCGTCGCGCGCGACCGGCCGCAGGCCGCCCAGCGCGCGCGCCAGAACGCCAGGGCCGACCTTTGCGCCGCAGCCACCGCAGCGCATCGCCATCGCCGAAAAGGCCTCGCGCGACTCGCTGTGACTCAAAGGCAATGCCGCAGCACCTGCCGACCGTGGCGCCGGACCCCTGTGCATCGGCGGCAACGCGTCAAAGCGACGCATGAACCGCCGGTCGATCCAGTCCTTCCAACGCCAGACCCAGAAGCCGGCAAACCCCAAGGCGGCGCGCGAAGCCACCGCGTATCGATCCCCGGTGCTGATCAGCGCCAGCCAGCGGCGCTGCGGCGTATAGGGCCGCAACCTGCGATCCGCCACCGAGCGGCGCAAATTGTCCGCCAACGGGCGCCCCATTCTCACCGCGAAAACCCCCGCCTTCTC
>CAISIP010000015.1 GCA_903885415.1 uncultured beta proteobacterium | reverse complement strand
CTGGGATTTCGGCTGCGGGCGCCTGCTGGGTAGCACAGCAGATCAGTCTGCGCGAAAAGGACGCAACCATCGTATTCATCGTCTGCGACCGTGGCGACCGTTACCTGTCGACCGGCGTTTTTCCTGCCTGAGCCATGACCCACACAGCAAGCACCATGCAAGTCGACGTAGAAGTCGACGCCCGCGGGCTGAACTGCCCGTTGCCGATCTTGAAGGCCAAGAAGGCCTTGAATGCGATGCAAAGCGGCCAGACGCTACGTGTCGTATCGACCGACGCTGGCGCGCAGCGGGACTTTCAGGCCTTCGCCAAGCAGACCGGCAACGAACTGGTTGCGCAACAGGCCGAGGGGCCCGAGTGCGTCCACGTGATGCGAAGGCGCTAGTGGGCGGCTAAGCCAGCCGCGCGAGCTGCTCGCGCAGTCTTTCCAGCGTTGCCACAAAGTCTGCTACCCGCTGGCGCTCCTGCGCGATCACTGCGGCGGGCGCCTTTGCCACAAAGGCGGCGTTGTCCAGCTTGGCGCTGGCACGGTCAATATCACCTTGCAGACGGATCGCTTCCTTGCCCAGGCGCAGCCTCTCGGCCTGCGGGTCTATCTCCATGTGCAGACAGATGCGAGCGGCGCCTAGCATGGCGACCGGCGCCGTCTGCGCTGCCGCAGCCCACACGGCCTCATCCTCGAAAATCCGCACCTCGCTCAGCTTGGCCATCGCCTGCAGCACCGTGGCCGTATGGCGCAGGAAATCGGTTTCACCGGCCTCGCCTGAAACCACGAATAGAGGCAGCCGGGTGGCGGGTGACACCTGCATCTCGCCGCGCAGGTTGCGGCAGGCGTTGACCAGCAGTTTGAGCTTCGCGACATGGGCGATGGCGTCGAAGTCGATGCGCTCGGGCTGGCTTTGAGGGTACTCGGCGATGCTGACCGAGTCGCCTGCGCGCCCGGCCACTGGCGCCACCTTTTGCCATAGCGCCTCGGTGATGAAGGGAATAACCGGGTGTGCCAGGCGCAGTATGGTTTCCAACACGCGGATCAGGGTGCGCCGCGTGGCACGCTGCTGGGCGTCGGTCCCAGTGGCGATTTGCACCTTGGCGATCTCCAGGTACCAGTCGCAGAACTCGTCCCAGACGAATTGGTAGATGGCGTTGGCGACATTGTCGAGCCGGTATTCCTCGAAGCCCCGTGCCACCTCGGCCTCGGTCTGCTGAAGCGCAGAGGTTATCCAGCGGTCGGCTTGGCTGAACACCAGATAGCCATGCGCCGGCCCGCCCGGCTGGCACTCTGCTTTCGTGTGCTCGCGCAACCCGCAGTCGTAGCCTTCGCAGTTCATCAGCACGAAGCGCGTCGCGTTCCACAGCTTGTTGCAAAAGTTGCGGTAGCCCTCGCAGCGCTTGGTGTCGAAATTGATATTGCGCCCGAGCGTCGCCAGCGCAGCAAAAGTGAAGCGCAGCGCGTCGGCGCCGAAGGCCGGTATGCCTTGGGGAAATTCCTTTTGCGTGTTCTTGCGCACCGCAGGAGCCGTCTCGGGCTTGCGCAGCCCCTCAGATCGCTTGGCCAGCAGGGGTTCGAGGGTGATGCCGTCGATCAGGTCGACCGGGTCGAGCACGTTGCCCTCGCTCTTGCTCATTTTTTGGCCGTGCGCGTCGCGCACCAGTCCGTGTATATACACGTGGCTGAATGGCACCTTGCCGGTGAAGTGGGTTGTCATCATGATCATTCGGGCCACCCAGAAGAAGATGATGTCGTAGCCCGTTACCAGAACGCTTGAAGGCAGATACAGCGCGCTGTCTTCGGTCTGTTCGGGCCAGCCCATGGTTGAAAAAGGAACCAGTGCCGACGAGTACCAGGTGTCGAGCACGTCCGGGTCTCGGGTGAGTGTCTTGCCTGGTGCTTGCGCCTGCGCGTCTGCAAGGTCGCGCGCCACATAAACCGTTCCGTCCTCGTCGTACCAGGCCGGAATCTGGTGCCCCCACCAGAGCTGGCGGCTGATGCACCAATCCTGAATGTTGTGCATCCACTGGTTGTAGGTGTTGACCCAGTTCTCGGGAACAAAGCGCACCGAACCACTTTCGACCGCATCAATCGCCTTTTGGGCAATCGACTTGCTGCCGGGTTGGTCCAGCGGCTCCTTGTTCATGGCGACAAACCACTGGTCGGTCAGCATTGGTTCGATCACCTGGCCTGTGCGCGCGCACCGTGGAACCATCAGCCGGTGCCTTTTTACCTCGACCAGCAACGCGAGCGCCTGCAGATCGGCGACCACCTGTTTGCGTGCCATAAAGCGGTCCATTCCGCGGTAGGCGGCGGGCGCGTTGTCGTTGATGCTCGCATCCAGATCCAGCACGCCGATGAGCGGCAGTGCGTGGCGCTGTCCGACCGCGTAGTCGTTGGCGTCGTGCGCCGGCGTCACCTTGACGACGCCAGTGCCAAAAGCCGGGTCCACATAGGCGTCGGCAATGACCGGGATGCTGCGCTCGCAAAGCGGCAACCGGACGCTCTTGCCGATCAGGTGGCGGTAGCGCTCGTCGTCGGGATGGACCATCACCGCCACGTCGCCGAGCATGGTCTCGGGCCTGGTGGTGGCGACGGTCAGGCCGCTTTGCATGTGTCCGCTGACCATCTGCGGGCCCTCGGTGAAGGGGTAGCAGATATGCCACAGGAAGCCGTCTTCTTCTTCGCTCTCGACCTCTAGGTCGCTGACGGCGGTTTTGAGTACCGGGTCCCAGTTCACTAGCCGCTTTCCGCGGTAGATCAGGCCCTGCTCATACAGGCGCACAAAGGTTTCGGTGACCGCGCCCGAGAGTTTGTCGTCCATCGTGAAGTATTCGCGGGTCCAGTCGACGCTGTCGCCCATGCGTCGCATTTGGGTCGTGATGGTGTTGCCGCTTTGTTCTTTCCATTCCCATACCCTGGCAACGAAGTTCTTGCGCGACTCCAGCGGCGTTGCGCCCATGGCGTGGCGGCTGAGGCCCTGCGCCTGCAGTTGGCGTTCGACGACGATTTGGGTCGCGATACCGGCGTGGTCGGTGCCCGGAATCCAGACCGTATTGAAGCCGCGCATACGGTGGTAACGCGTCAGGCTGTCCATGATGGTCTGGTTGAACGCGTGGCCCATGTGCAGTGTTCCGGTCACGTTGGGCGGCGGCAGCTGGATCGCGAAGGACGGCGCCCCCGGTCGGGGAACGCCAGTTCCGCGGTGGCCCGCCTGCGCGTAGCCGCGGCGCTCCCATTCGGGGCCCCAATGCGCTTCGATCGCGCTCGGCTCAAAGGACTTGGACAGGCTTTCAAGCCCGGGCTGTTGCGGCGTTGCGTTCATGGGGATGGGGATCAACAAAAAGGGACGAAAGCCCTAAGGAATGCCTATGGATGGCGGGTGTGGGCTGGCCCGATTTTACCGACCCGTCCCAGCGCAGGCCGCCGGACGGTGAAAGCCAGCCTGGGCGCGCAAGACGGCGCGGCGCACATCGGAGCTGGCGTTTCAGCGCGCGTTCGCCAGGCTGGCGTCGCCGCGTGCTGCCACGATGCACTCGGCCAGCAGCCGGGCATCGCCGATTTGGTTGGCCAGCAGCAGGATCAGGCGCGCGTTGAGGAGTTCGGATTCGGGGCGGCTCAGGCCGCTGTGGGCGTCGAGCAGCTGCTCGTAAAAGGCGTCCGCGTCTGGCAGCTTCGGGCTGATGTTCATGCTCGTTCCTTGGTGTGCATACCGATGGCCCTGGCCACTGCTGCCACAAGCGCGCCGTCAACCGCCTCGCCGGTCGCAGCCAGATAGCCGTCGGGGCGCAGCAACGCCCAGGCGTGGCCGTACAGGTGACAAGCACCCTGCACATGGCCCAGCGGATCCAGCACCGACTCCCGGGCCTTGGGGCGCGCGCCGGGCGCGTGCACCTGCACGCTGCGTAGGGGCGCCTGCGTGCCGAGCCGTATCAGCCGCTGGCAAGCGATGGCCGACAGGTCGCCGAATGCCAGCAGCAGCAGCCTGCCGTCGGCCCATTGCAGCAGGTCGTTGATGCATCCGGCCTTGCCGTCGGCCCAGCGCAG
>CAISIP010000014.1 GCA_903885415.1 uncultured beta proteobacterium | reverse complement strand
GCGCGGTGCCGGCTTGGATGTTTGGGTGATTGAGCCGCCGGCGGCCAGTCACCCGCTGCTCAGTCTTGATCAGGTGATGGCCACGCACCACACCGCCGGTGTCAGCAAAGACGCTCGTGTGCAAATGGCGAGCATGGCCGCGACGCAGTTGGCGCAGATGGCGCTTGGCGAGCCCCCATCGCGCTTGATCAACCCCGAGGTGTGGCCCGAGTTTTCCAAGCGTTTTGAGCAGCTGATGAGCCGGTCGGTGGCGCCGCTCAATCCAGCTTAGCGCCAGACCATCGAACGATCTCTTTCCACTTGACGCGTTCAGCGGCGGCAAACGCAGCGGTCTCTTGCGGCGTCGAGTGCACCGCTTTGGCACCGATCGTCATAAAGCGTTCCTTCATGGCGGGCTGGCTCAAAATTTCTTGAACCGCTTTGGACAGCTGCGCCGTGATTGCGGGTGGTGTACCGGCAGGCATGACAAAGGCGCCCCAGGAGGTGATCACAAAGTCAGGCAAGCCAACCTCCGCCATGGTCGGGACCTGCGGCAAGGTGGGCCAACGTTCGGCTGCAGTCACGGCCAGAGCCCGCGCTTTTCCGGCGCGAATCAAGGGCACGTAGCTGGCCACGTTGTCGATGGCAAAGTCAACCGTCCGACCAACGACTTCGATGGTGGCCGAACTGCGGAAGGGCACATGAACGCCTTGGATGCCGGTTCGTTTGGCAAACAACTCGCCCGCCAGATGCGGCGTGGTGCCAACGCCCGACGAGCTAAAGGTCACGCCTTTGGGCTGATCCTTGGCCCAGGCGATGAATTCCTTCATGTTCTTGGCAGGGTGTTCTGCTGACACCACCACGACGTTGCAGTTTTCCCAGATCGTGGAGACATAAGCGAAATCTTTGGCCGGGTCGTAACCCGCGTTGGCGTACAAAAACTGGTTAATCGACAAGGTGCCAATAGTGGCTGATGCAATGGCGTAGCCGTCCGGCGGTGAGTTCATCACATTCAGCATGCCGATGTTGCCACCCGCGCCGGTTTTGTTTTCGACGGGGAAGCTCTGATTGAAATAGGCCTGCAGTTTTTCACCCAAGAGTCGGGTTAGCGTGTCTGATGCACCGCCGACACCGAACAACACAACGATGCGGACTGGCTTGGCGGGCCAAGCCCCTTGGGCCATGACGTTCAGGCAACTCATGCCCCATGTTGCGGCGGCTCCCTTTAGAACTTCTCGTCGGTACATACACGGACTCCTGAATTGACGGGTTGTTAATTTACTGATTAACTTTGAATCGTACCAATGAGTATATTTATTAGGCTAATGGGTAACCCTAATGGCTTGACGCAGATCGACAGCATCTTGACCGAAAATACGCTGCACCATGACCGATCTCAACGTCTCCCACCCACCGCGAATGCCCCACGCCGTCGCCCGGTTGCGCAGCGCCCGCATTGCGCGTAGCTCAAAACCGTTTCTCGCGCGCGGCGGTTCACGTTTGGCGCATTGTGCGGGTTGCCGGCTTGTCGCGTCTCATTGTCTGTGTGCCTTGCGTCCAGTGGTGCCGACGCAGGCCGGCGTGTGTTTGATCATGTGTGACATCGAGCCGCTCAAGCCCAGCAACACGGGCTGGCTGAT
>CAISIP010000013.1 GCA_903885415.1 uncultured beta proteobacterium | reverse complement strand
GCCTCGGTCAACAACCCGCCCTGATCGAAACCGACATATCCGGGCGGGGCGCCTATCAACCGGCTCACCGCGTGGCGCTCCATGTATTCACTCATGTCGAAGCGAATCAGGTCGATTCCCATGATGTAAGCGAGTTGCTTGGCCGCCTCCGTCTTCCCCACGCCTGTGGGACCGCTGAACAAAAACGCGCCGATCGGTTTGTCGCCCTTGCCCAGACCCGATCGGGCCATCTTCACCGCCGAGGCCAGAACATCGAGCGCCTTATCCTGACCGAAAACGACATTCTTGAGATCGCGCTCCAAGGTCCGCAACTTGCCACGATCGTCATTGGACACATTGGCGGGTGGAATCCGTGCAATCTTTGCGACGATATCCTCTACCTCGGTCTTGGTAATGGTCTTCTTCCGTTTCGACGCAGGCAAAATTCGCTGCGCTGCACCTGCCTCGTCAATGACATCGATCGCCTTGTCGGGCAGGTGTCGATCGTTGATGTACTTTGCGCTCAACTCGGCCGCAGCCTGCAGCGCTGCCACCGCATACTTTACGTTGTGGTGTTCCTCAAACCGGGATTTCAAACCCTTCAAGATCTCGACTGTTTGCTCTATGGTTGGCTCGACCACGTCGACCTTTTGAAAGCGCCTTGAGAGTGCCGCATCCTTCTCGAATATTCCCCGGTATTCAGTAAATGTGGTGGCGCCGATGCACTTCAATGCGCCAGAACTCAGGCCTGGCTTGAGCAGGTTGGACGCATCCAATGTCCCACCCGATGCAGCACCGGCGCCAATCAGGGTGTGAATCTCGTCGATAAAGAGAATGCCGTTGGGTTTGTCCTTCAGTGACTTGAGAACGCCTTTGAGCCTCTGTTCAAAATCACCACGGTATTTCGTTCCTGCCAGCAGTGCGCCCATGTCCAATGAGTAAACAACCGACTCGGCCAGAATTTCGGGAACCTCTTTTTGCGTGATGCGCCAAGCAAGCCCCTCTGCAATGGCCGTCTTGCCGACCCCGGCCTCACCTACCAGCAACGGGTTGTTCTTGCGCCGGCGACACAGGATCTGAATAACCCGCTCGACCTCGTATTCGCGTCCAATGAGCGGGTCTATCTTCCCGTCCTTGGCCAACTGGTTCAGGTTCTGGGTGTATTGCTCGAGCGGCGACTGCTTGTCGCTCTTTTCTCCACCCTCTTCGGGTTCAGCCGCACCCTCGCCAGACTTGCCGGCGGGTTCGGGCGGATCACTCTTCTTGATGCCATGGGCGATGAAATTGACGACGTCGAGGCGGGTAACGCCCTGCTGATGCAGGTAATACACCGCGTGCGAGTCTTTCTCGCCAAAGATGGCAACGAGCACATTGGCTCCAGTCACCTCCTTCTTACCGCTTCCGGTGGACTGCACGTGCATGATCGCCCTTTGAATCACGCGCTGAAACCCCAAGGTTGGCTGGGTGTCGACATCGTCCGTCCCGGCGACTTGGGGCGTGTTGTCCTTGATGAAGGTCGAAAGGGACTTGCGCAAGTCGTCAATATTGGCAGAGCAAGCGCGCAACACCTCGGCCGCGCTGGGGTTGTCCAGCAACGCCAGCAACAGGTGCTCCACCGTGATGAATTCGTGGCGCTGCTGGCGAGCCTCGACGAATGCCATGTGCAGGCTTACTTCCAGTTCTTGGGCAATCATGTACTTTCCTTCAACCGAATTCTGATAGCGGACTCTATCGCGACAATAAACTGTAACTGGATTTCCACCACAGGACTCACCACCAAAAAAGTCATAGCGCCATTGGCTCGCTGACGCATTGCAAGGGATGCCCGGCCTTGTGCGCCGCGTCCATCACCTGTTCCACCTTGGTAGCGGCAATGTCCCTCGAATAGACGCCGCAGACGCCGCGCCCTTCCAGATGGATCTTAAGCATGATCTGGGTAGCCGCCTCCAGGTCCTTGCTGAAGTACTCCTGGATCACCATGACCACGAACTCCATCGGCGTGTAGTCGTCGTTGAGCATCACCACCTGGTACAACTTTGGCGGCTTCGCCTTCTGGGTCCGTCGCTCGAGAACGACAGAGCCGCCGTCGTCACGATCGGGAGCGGGTACCGGCTGAACGGGTGGATTCAGGGGAGACTTGGTGGCCATCATGCGATTCTATCGGCGACCTTGCCAGACCGCCGCGAAGGATTGCTGAAAGTCCCTCAGTCGCGAGCAAGCCGCCCAAGTACAAGCTCCCCAAG
>CAISIP010000012.1 GCA_903885415.1 uncultured beta proteobacterium | reverse complement strand
TTCGTTGGCGATCGATTCGGGCAGCGCGCTGTAAAGCACCCGGTCGGCGCGCTCGCGTTCGTACTCGCTGCGCCGCTGTTCGACATAGAGCGCGCGGTTCATCGCCATCAGGTGGCGGTCGATCAGCAGGCTGGCAATGGTCAGCGCTACCAGGTTGGTGCCGGTCGCGCCGACGTCGACGTCGGCCACACCGTCGAACCAGGCCATGCAGACCGCCAGCACGGTCGTCGCCGCGATGTGGATGGCGCTGCGCGCGTGGCCCGGATAGGAGAAGACGCAGGCCATCGTCAGCAGGAAGATGGCGTAGGTGGAGAGGTCGCCGCTGCGGGTCCAGGACAGGACGCCGAGCCAGCAAAACAGCGCTGCGCCTGCGACAAAGAAGGCCAGTAGGATGCGTGAGCGCGCCGGGTGGCTGACGCCATAGCCCGAAGCGAGCAGGAAGAGCAGGAAATAGGCGGCGGCGCAGACGCGCCAGACCGTCAGCTGCTGCGCGTCGGCTTCCCACCAACGTGGTCCGTAGATCAACGGGTCGAGCACCAGCAAAATGAAAGCGACGATCAGGATGCCGGTGCGGCAGATCGCTGCCAGCAGGGAGAAGGACTTGACAACCAGCCAGCGTTCGAATCCGGCTGGATCCTGGCCCAGTGTGGCGAAGGCAGATTCGTCCGCTAAGCTGGCCATGACTATCCCCCCCTGCTGCGCCGCGGGGCGCCGCCGATCGGGCCCCTGCGGCCCTAGTCTGGGGCCGCGCACCGGCGCGCTGCCTGTGTTGCCGCAAGCCGCTCCCGCGGCCTGCCACGTCTCAGGTGAATACGCCGGCGTTGTCTTGAAGCCGGTCGGACACCTCGCCCAGATGGTGCAGGCTGTCGCCGAAGCTCATCTCCATCTGCGTAAGCCGCTTGAAGTAGTGGGCCACCGCGTACTCGTCGGTGACGCCGACGCCGCCGTGCAACTGAATCGCCTGCTGGCCGACGAAGCGCATCGAGTTGCCCAGTTGCCATTTCGCGCGGGCCATCGCGCAGCGCCGCTCTGGGGCCGGCGCGTTGAGCTTGAGCGAGGCGTAATAGCTCATCGACCGGGCCAGTTCCAGTTGCATTTTCATATCGGCAACCCGATGGCGCAAGGCCTGGAAACTGCTGATCGGGACGCCGAACTGCTTGCGTGTGTGCATGTATTCGATGGTCAGTGCCATCATCTTGTCCATCGCTCCAACGGCTTCGGCGCAGGTCGCCGCGATGCCGATGTCGACCGCATGCGCGAGTGCCGCCGCTGCATCGGTGCACAGCAGCTGCGCCGGCGCGCCGTCCAGTTCCAGTTCGCCCGCGCGGCCGCCGTCGATGGTGCCGTAGCCGCGGGTGCGCACGCCGGTGGCGTCGCGCTGCACCAGGAACAGCGCGAGCACACCGTCCACAGTCGCAGGCACCAAAAAGGCGTGCGCATGGTCGGCCACGCAGACCATGCTCTTGGCACCATGCAGGGCCCAGCCCGTCGCGGTCCGGTCGGCACGGGTGGCGCAGACGTCGAGCCGGTAGCGCGCCGCGCGTTCCTGGTAGGCCAGCACGACGATGCTTTCCCCGCACGCGATGGCGCTGAGGCTTGGGTCGGCCTGGCCGGCCGGCGCATAGGTTGCCAATAGGGCGCCTGCGATCAGTGCCTGCACCAGCGGCTCCAGCACGATGGCGCTGCCGAGTTCCTCCATCACGACCATGGCTTCTACCGGGCCCATTCCAAGCCCGCCCGCCTGCTCCGGGACATAGATACCGCAAAGGCCCAGCGCGGCCATTTCACGGTAGGCCTCGTGCGAAAAACCGCCGGCTTGCGCAATCGAACGGCGGCGCTCGAAGGGGTAGGCCTTGGCAGCCCATTTGCGAACCGCATCGCGCAGTTGCTGCTGGTCGTCGCTGAAATCAAAGTCCATGGTGTCTACCTGTGTGCCGGGTGATCGGGAGCCGGGCGTTGGGGTCGCTCGGATTGGGGAGGCGCGCGTACACGGCGCGGTTCGGCTCAGCCCAGGACGAACTGGGCGACGATGTTTCGCTGCACTTCGTTGGAGCCACCATAGATCGTCGTCTTGCGCGTGTTGAGATAGCTTGCAGCGAGCGGCGCGCAATGTAAGGCGCCCACGGCATCGCCCTGCCAGCCCGCCTCCATCGCCTCATGGATCAGCGGCAGCGCGTAGGGCCCGGCCGCCAGCATCATCAGTTCGCTGTAGCGCTGTTGTATCTCGCTGCCGCGGATCTTGAGCAGACCGGCTATGTCGAGCGACTGCTTGCCCGATGTCTCTGCCGCCAGCACCCGCAGCACCAGCATTTCCAGGGCAATGACGTCGACCTCCAGCTTGGCGATCTCGTCGCGAAAACGCCGGTCGGTATAGACCCCCTCCGCCTTGGCGATGCGCTTGAGCCGCTCGAGTTCGCGCTTGGCGCGGTTCACGTCGGCTATGTTGGTGCGCTCGTGGCTAAGAAGATGCTTGGCATAGGTCCAGCCCTTGTTTTCCTCGCCGATCAGGTTGGTGGCCGGTACGGCCACATCGTCAAAGAAGACTTCATTCACCTCGACACTGCCGTCGAGCAGGCGGATCGGCCGTACGGTGATGCCGGGCGACTTCATGTCGATCAACAGGAAGCTGATGCCGGTTTGCGGTTTGCCCTCGTTGCTGGTGCGTACCAGGCAAAAAATCCACTCGCCGTACTGGCCCAGCGTGGTCCATGTCTTCTGGCCGTTGACGATGTAGCGGTCGCCGCGGCGCTCGGCCCTGGTCTGAAGTGAGGCCAGGTCGGAGCCCGAGCCGGGTTCGCTGTAGCCCTGGCTCCACCAGACCTCCCCGCTGGCGATCCCCGGCAGGAAGCGCTGCTGCTGCTCGGCGTTGCCGAAGGCCATGATCACCGGCGCCACCATCACCGGCCCAAAGGGAACGACGCGGGGCGCACCGGCCAGCGCGCATTCTTCCTCGAACAGGTGCTTCTGCACCGAATTCCATCCCGGGCCACCGAACTCCTTCGGCCAGCCGTGGCCCAGCCAGCCCTTCTTGCCCAGAATCCGGGCCCAGCGCTGCATGTCGTCACGCCCGAGTTGCAGCGCGTTATGGACCTTGTGCGCTATCTCCGGTGGCAGGTTGGCCGCAACCCAGGCGCGCATGTCGTCGCGAAACTGCTGTTCTTCGGCAGTAAATGCCAAATCCATACATCGTTCTCCGTTGGTGCCGTAGGCCGCTGCGCCTGCTCCCGACCGGGTGCCAGGCGCATTCTCGAATCCCTAGCGTGATTATGGCGGTCCGGGGGGCGACAGGCCGAGCTCCTGGCATAGCATCAGGACCGCGGCACGCAGTTGGCTGACTTCGGTTTCCAGGGCTTCAATGCGCTGCACATGGTCTGGCGCGGCACCCTGGCGTTGCGCGCCGTGGGATGCGGCGTCCACCGGTCCGCACAGCAGGTGCGCCCAGCGCGGTTCCCGCGCGCCAGGCGCCCGGTCGAGGCGGATCACCAGCGGACCCCCCTTGTCTGCAGGGCGATCCTGCAGTTCCTCCAGGAACGCGTCCACCGACGAAATGTCTGCAAAGCGGTACCAGCGCTCGGTGTTGAGTCGCAACTCGCCGGCGGTCTGCGGTCCGCGCAGCATCAGCAGGCCCAATAGCACCGCCGACTGCTCGGGAACCCCGACGCCGCGCTGGAAGTTGTGCTCGAAACGAGCGCTCCTGCCGCTGGTGTTCTCGCGCACCAGCCCCAGCGTCTTGAGCGCGTCGATGGCGGTCGCGATCTGGCCCTCGTCGATTTCCATGACCGGTTCGCGGCTGCTCTTTTGGTTGCAACCCAGCAGCAGCGCATTGAGCGTCAGCGGGTAGCTGTCGGCCACCGTGCGCGCCTTTTCCATCAGGGTGGCGAGGACGCGGGCTTCGATAGAGGTCAAGGTCATAATTTGGGCTGGCATGAAAAACATCGTCATTCTGATATCCGGCGGCGGCTCGAATATGGCGGCCATTGTCAGGCAGGCGCGCGATGCGCGTTGGCACGCGCGCTATGGCGCGCAGGTGGTCGCGGTCATCAGCAACCGGGCGCAGGCCGCAGGGCTGCTGCTGGCGCGGCAGCAGGGGTTGACAACCGCAGTGGTCGATCACCGGGGCTTTGACACACGCGAGGACTTTGACGCCGCCCTGGCGCAGGCCATCGACCGCCATGACGCGCCGGGACAGCCGGCGCTGGTGGTGCTGGCGGGCTTCATGCGCATCCTGACGCCGGCTTTCGTCGCCCGCTACGCGGGCCGACTGCTCAACATCCATCCGTCGCTGTTGCCGGCATTCCCGGGCTTGCACACGCACCAGCGGGCGCTGGACGCCGGCTGCCGCTTTGCCGGCGCCACCGTCCATCAGGTGACCGGTGAACTGGACCACGGCCCGATCCTGGCGCAGGCGGTCGTTCCGGTCATACCGGGTGATACGGCCGACACGCTGGCTCAGCGGGTGCTGACGCAGGAGCACCGAATCTACCCGGCGGCCATCGCTGCCTGGTTGGCGCAGCAGCCCGGCTAGCGGCGCGGCGCTGTCATGCGCCCACCCAGGCGAAGCGGGGCTGCCGGACCCCGTCGACGACGACCTCTTGGGCGAACATCGCTGCCGGCCGCACCCACAGCCCCTGCTCTCCGTATAGCGCGCGGTACAGCGTCATCGGCTCGAGGGTTTCGCTGTGGCGAACCGTTCCCAGCACCTCATAGGGCAGGCCTTTGTAGTGGCGGTAGTGGCCCTTGCGGGTCTCGATCAGCGGCGGCAGTGAGGAGGGTGGCATGGGACAATCGTAGACCATGCATCCAAAAGCCCTGCTAGACGCCTGTTCCGAACTGGTGCGGCTGACCCTGAAGTTCGATCATCCCGCCGACGCCGTCGTTTCGCGCTTCTTCCGCGACCACCGCGGCCTGGGACCGCGCGAACGCGCGACGCTGGCCGAGACGGTCTATACGGTGTTGCGCAAGAAGCTCCTGTTTGACCACTGCGCGCCGTCGGGCAGCGGCCCCAAGGAGCGCCGGCTGGCGATTCTGGGCTTTTACGGGCCGGGAGACTTTCTGCGTAGCGCATTGAGCGAGCAGGAAAAGAACTGGCTTGACCAGTGCGAGAAGATCCATGTGGCCGACCTGATGGAGCGCCATCGCCACAATCTGCCCGATTGGCTGGTGCAGCCGCTCAAGGAGCAGGCCGGCGACGGATTCTGGCCTTTGGTTGAGAGCCTGAACAAGGGCGCCGGGCTTGACCTGCGGGTGAACGCGCTCAACGCCAAGCGCGCCGACGTCCAAAAAGAACTGGCGCAGGCCGGCATCAAGGCGCTGGCGACGCCTTACTCGCCGTGGGGCCTGCGCATTGCCGGCAAGCCGGCCGTGAACAAGCTCGACGCATTCACCCGCGGCGCCTTCGAGGTGCAGGACGAGGGTTCGCAACTGCTCGCCATGCTGCTTGACGCCAAGCGCGGGGAAATGGTGGTCGATTTTTGCGCTGGCGCCGGCGGCAAGACGCTGGCCATCGGAGCGACCATGCGCAGCACCGGGCGACTGTATGCGTTTGACACCTCGGCCCATCGGCTCGCCGCTCTCAAGCCGCGCCTGGCGCGCAGTGGCCTGTCCAACGTGCACCCGGCGGCGATCGCGCATGAGCGCGACGAGCGCATCAAGCGCTTGGCGGGCAAAATCGACCGGGTGCTGGTGGACGCGCCCTGTTCGGGGCTCGGCACATTGCGCCGCAACCCGGACTTGAAATGGCGCCAGGACATGCAGGCGGTCGCGGAAATGGCGATCAAGCAGTCGGCGATTCTGGCCAGCGCCGCGCGCCTGCTGAAATCCGGTGGCCGCCTGGTCTATGCCACCTGCAGTCCGTTGCCGCAAGAAAATGAAGAGGTGGCAAAGGTTTTTTCGGAAGCAAGTACTGACTTTTTTGCATTGGATCCGGCGCAAATTCTGACCGAACTTAAGCTGAACGACGCGCAGAGCCTGTGTCAGAGGGCCCCGGATGGGGTGAATTACTTGCGGCTTTGGCCCCACTTACACGCAACGGACGGATTTTTCGCGGCAGTTTGGGAGAAAAGATAGGGCTTTCGCCGCCTTTAAGGGCTTTTGAACATTTTCCTGGAGGAATATAGTCAGGCATGGCCTGAAGCCCTACAATCGCTCGGGTATGAAAGGACGGGGGTGGCCCCGATTCCAAGGCCGGCTTCCACGGAGACCCTAAGAATATGCTGCTGCCCGACTGGATTTTCCTCGACGCCCTTGTTGACTGGTTGTCGCACGGGCTGTTGAATCTGAGCTGGTGGCAGGTGCTGCTGTACACGTTGGCCACGACGCATGTGACGATCGCCAGCGTGACGATTTATCTGCATCGCCATCAGGCGCACCGGGCCATGGACCTGCATGCCATCCCGGCGCATTTTTTCCGCCTCTGGTTGTGGCTCGGCACCGGCCAGGTCACCCGGGAGTGGGTTTCGATTCACCGCAAGCACCACGCCAAGTGCGAGACCATCGACGATCCGCACAGTCCGGTAGCACATGGTATTAAGAAGGTTTTTTGGCAGGGTGCCGAACTCTACCGGATCGAGTCGCGCAACCAGGAAACGCTCAGCAAGTACAGCCAGGGCTGCCCCAACGACTGGATAGAGCGCAATGTGTATTCGCGCTTCAGTTGGCAGGGGGTCGGCCTGATGATGATCCTCGACCTCGCGCTGTTTGGCGCGCTGGGTCTCTCGGTGTGGGCGGTGCAGATGGTGTGGATTCCGCTGACTGCGGCGGGCGTGATCAACGGAATCGGTCACTACTGGGGTTATCGCAATTTCGAGGTGGCCGACGCGAGCACGAACATCGTTCCGTGGGGCCTGGTTATTGGCGGCGAGGAGTTGCACAACAACCACCACACGTACCCGACCTCAGCCAAGTTCTCGGTCAAGCCCTACGAATTCGATATCGGCTGGGTTTACATCAGCCTGCTGGAAAAGCTGGGTCTGGCACGGGTGAAGAAGACCCCACCCAAACTGCAACTGGGCAGCGTGCGCCCGCAGGCCGATGAAAAGACGCTTGAGGCGCTGATCGCCAACCGCTACGAGGTCATGGCCGGCTATGCGCATGATCTGCGGCGGGCCTGCAAGGAGGAAATCGCGGCGCTCAAATTGCGCCGCGGCGATGTCAGCGTGCTGGAGGCGGCGATGCGCTGGCTGCACCGGGACGCTGACAAGGTTCCCGCAGCCGCGGTGCCCAAACTCGCCCTGGCACGGGCCGCGCACCCGGTGTTGGACAAGATGGTGACGATGCGCGAAGAACTGCGCCAACTGTGGCTCAATACATCGTACTCGCGCGAGCAACTGGCCGGCGAGTTGCAGGTATGGTGCCACCGTGCTGAGGAAAGCGGGATTGCAGCACTGCGCGATTTCTCGGTGCGGCTGCGCGCGGCACGGTCCTGAACGAGGTCCTGGGCCATCCGGCCCGCCAAAAAAAAGCCCGATCGTATCGGGCTTTTTTCTTGAATCCAATCGCGCTTATTTCAGCTTGATTTCCTTGTAGTCCACATGCTTGCGGGCCTTAGGATCAAATTTCTTGATCAGCATCTTTTCGGGCATGGTTTTCTTGTTCTTGCTGGTGGTGTAGAAGTGACCGGTACCAGCCGAAGATTCAAGCTTGATTTTTTCGCGTC
>CAISIP010000011.1 GCA_903885415.1 uncultured beta proteobacterium | reverse complement strand
CCATCCCTGGGGCTGCTGCAGCGTCGGCGGCGGGCGCCTGCGCTTCAGCAGCAGGCGCAACCGAAGAGCCGCTGCGGCGATCGATCAGGTCGCGTGCCTTGTTCAGCACCTTGGGCGCGTGCTCCATGACGTCGCCCCAGGGAATGATTTTTAGCGCAGCGAGCCAGGGTATGGCCATGGATCAGTCCTCGTGTACCAGGCAGGTTTGCCCGGGCCCGAGCTTAACGCCAAGACCGGCCGGCAGCGCAGGGCCGGGGCTCGCGGCCCTACGCCGTGCGCAGGGATTCAGTCCCCGAGTTGGTCGGCCAGCAGCCTGGCGACATGAACCGCTGTACGTTGGGCTCCATCCTGGATCTGGTGACGGCAGCTGGTTCCGTCGGCGACCACGATGGCATCGGCCTTCGCGCGGACAGCGGGCAGCAGGCTGAGCTCGGCCATTTGCATCGAAACCTGGTAGTGCTCGGATTCATAGCCAAAGCTGCCCGCCATGCCGCAGCAGCTGCTTTCGATCAGTTCGGGTTTGCAGCCGGGTATGAGCCTGAGGATGTCGAGCACTGGTGACACCGCGTCGAAGGCTTTTTGGTGGCAGTGCCCGTGCAGCAGCACCGGTTGCGTCAGGGGCTTGAGTCGGGCCTGCAGCGTTGCGAGCCGGCCGGCAGTGGCTTCGCGCGCCAAGAACTCTTCGAACAGCAGCGCCTGGGCGGCGACCGCGTTGGCGGCTTCGCCCAGCCCCATCACCGGCAGCTCGTCGCGCAGTCCCAGCAGGCAGGAGGGTTCGAGCCCGACGATCGGTATGGCGCGTCGGGCGAACGGCTCCAGCGCGTTGACCAGTTCGCGTGCCTTGGCACGTGCGCGCTCGACCATCCCAAGCGCCAGAAAAGTGCGGCCGCAGCACAGGTGCTTGCCGTCGGGCTGGGGCTTGGCCGCGATATGCACCGTGTAGCCGCCAGCCTGCAACACCTTGACCGCCGCGGCGGCGTTGGCCGACTCGAAATAGCCGTTGAATGTGTCGACGAACAGCACCACCGGCTTGTCGGCTGCCAGCAGTTCCTCGCGGCTCGCTAGCCGGGGCCTGCTGTTGAAGAAATGCCGGCGCTGCCATCGGGGCAGGCTGCGCTGCGCGGAGATGCCAAGCAGCCTGTCGCCTAGTCGCGCCAGCCAGGGCGCGTGGTTGCGCAGGTTCAGCAGCGGGGCCAGCGCGCTGGCCATCGCCGCGTAGTCGGGCAAGTGGGCGAACAGCCGGTCGCGCAGCGTATGGCCGTGGCGGGCCTTGTATTGCTGCACGAACTCCAGCTTCATGCGCGCCATGTCGACACCGGTCGGGCACTCGCGCTTGCAGCCCTTGCAGCCGACGCACAGATCCATCGCCTGGCGCACCGGTTCGCTGGTGAATGCATCGCCGGCGTCCAGCCCCGGCAACTGGCCGCTGAGCGCCAGTCGCAGCGTGTTGGCGCGTCCGCGCGTGAGGTGTTGTTCGTCGCGGGTGACGCGGTAGCTCGGGCACATGGTTCCAGCGTCGAACTTTCGGCAGTGGCCGTTGTTGTTGCACATCTCGACCGCCTTCGCCAGCCCTTGCGCGGGGTCGCCGCCGCTGCCGGGTGCCGAGGTCTGCTCGCTGACCGGGTCGTTTTGCACGTTCCAGGCGCTCCAGTCCAGCGCCGGTTGGATGGCGATGACCCGGTAGGCGGGCGGGAAACGCAGCAGCCGCGCGTCGTCCATCTTCGGCGGGTTGACGATGCGCTGCGGGCTGAAAAGCTGCTGCGGATCGACGTGCTGCTTGATCTGCGCAAAGGCCTGCGTGATGCGCGCTCCAAACTGCCACTCGATCCACTCGCCGCGGCACAAGCCGTCGCCGTGCTCGCCGCTGTAGGCGCCTTTGAACTTGCGCACCAGTGCGCTGGCTTCCTCGGCGATGGCGCGCATCTTCGGCGCGCCGTCGCGGCGCATGTCCAGGATCGGTCGCACATGCAGCGTGCCTACCGAAGCGTGCGCGTACCAGGTGCCCCTGCTGCCGTGGCGCGCGAAGACTTCGGTCAGCGCGTCGGTGTACTCGGCCAGATGCTGCAGCGGAACCGCGCAGTCCTCGATGAAGCTCACCGGTTTTCCGTCGCCACGCAGGCTCATCATGATGTTCAGTCCGGCTTTGCGGACCTCCCACAGGTTTTTCTGCGCAGCGTCGTCGACCATTTCGACGACGCTGCCGGGCAAACCCAGATCGCCCATGAGCTCGACCAGCTGCGCGAGGCGGGGCAACAGCTCGGTCTTGGAGGCTCCTGAAAACTCCACCAGCAGCACCGCCGCAGGCTTGCCGCCATGGATGCGCGGCGACAGCGCGCTTTGGATGGTCGACGCGAAGGCCGGGTTGCGCAGCGACAGTTCGATCATGGTCCTGTCCACCAGCTCAACGGCGCTCAGCGCGCCGCCGGTGCGCAGCCCGACGATATGCTGCGCGGCGTCCATCGCCTGGTGAAAGCTCGGGAAATTCACCACGCCAAGCAGTTTGGCGCGCGGCAGTTCGCTCAAGCCCAGCGTCAGCGAGCGCGTCAGCGCCAAAGTCCCTTCGCTGCCCACCAGCAGGTGCGCCAGGTTGACCGATCCGTCGGCGGTGTAGGGCCGCTCGCTCTGGTTGTGGAATATGTCCAGGTTGTAGCCGGCGACCCGGCGCAGCAACTTGGGCCAGCGGCTGTCCATGTCGGCTGCGTGGCTGTGCGCCAGATCGCGGACGAACTCGCCGATGGTCCGCACGGCGCCGCTGCTGTGCTCGAAGCGGCCGAAGTCATGCAGGCTGCCGTCGGCCAGCCAGGCCTGTGCGCCCAGCACGTTGTGGACCATGTTGCCGTAGGCGATCGAGCGGCTGCCGCAGGAATTGTTGCCCGCCATGCCACCCAGCGTCGCTTGTGCGCTGGTGCTGACGTCGACCGGATAGCACAGGCCCAGTGGTTTGAGCGCTGCGTTCAAGTGGTCCAGCACCAGACCGGGCTCGACCCGTGCGCTGCGGTTGGCGGCGTCGATCTCGAGAATGCTGCACAGGTGTCTGGAGTAGTCGACCACCAGGCCGGCGCCGACCGTTTGCCCGCACTGGCTGGTGCCGGCGCCGCGCGGGACGATGGGCACGCCCAGGTCGCGGCAGATGTCGATCGCCAGCGCGACGTCGGCGGCCTCGCGCGGGACGAAGACGCCAATGGGCATCTGCTGGTAAATCGACGCGTCGGTCGCGTAGCGGCCCCGGTCCGCCGGCGAGAACAGCGTTGCGCCCCGGGTCTCGGCGCGCAGTCGCTGCGCCAGCCGGCCGGCGACCTCGTTGCTGGCCGACGCGACCGTTTCGTAGTCGCGGCTGGCCGAATGGGCTTCGGTTTGGATGGGTTCTTCCCCGGCCTTCGGGTCCTGTTTCGGTGTGAAGAGTGGCTGCTATGCTTCGGCGAGTTTAGGTTAAACCCGGTTGACAAAGCGCATCTGTACGCAAAAAATGCAGGATGCCTACTACCCTAAGCCGCACGTGCTGACGACCGACTTTCATCCCACTGGCCGCCATTTCCTGCAGATCCCCGGTCCTTCTCCGGTACCGGACCGCATACTGCGCGCGATGAGCCTGCCGACCATCGACCATCGCGGGCCGGAGTTTGCCGCGCTCGGCCTCAAGGTGCTGGCGGGATTGCAGCAGATCTTTCAGACCCGCCACCCGGTGATGATTTACCCGGCTTCAGGTACCGGCGCCTGGGAGGCGGCGTTGGTCAATACGCTGAGCCCGGGCGAGCAGGTGCTGATGGTCGAGACCGGTCACTTTGCCTTTCTCTGGAACAAGCTCGCGACCCGGCTCGGTCTTAAAACCGAGGTGCTCGCGCTGCCCGGCCTGGACGGCTGGCGCCGCGGGGTGCAGGCCGACAGGGTTGCACAGCGGCTGCAGGCGGACCCGCAGCACGCGATCCGCGCGGTGTGCGTGGTGCACAACGAGACCTCCACCGGCGTGACCAGCGACATTGCGGCGGTGCGCCGGGCGATCGACTCGGCCCGCCACCCGGCGCTGCTGCTGGTCGACACCATCTCCGGACTCGCGTCGGCCGACTACCGGCACGACGAATGGGGCGTCGACGTATCGATTAGCGGATCGCAAAAGGGCCTGATGCTGCCCCCCGGAATCAGCTTCAACGCGCTGTCGCCGCGCGCCATAGAGGCGGGCCGGAGTGCCAGATTGCCCAAGGCTTTTTGGGCCTGGGACGAGATGCTGGAGATGAACCAAGGGGGCTACTGGCCTTCTACGCCCAATACCAATCTGCTGTACGGGCTGAGCGAGGCTTGCGACATGCTGCTGGGCCAGGGGCTGCCGGCGGTTTTTGCGCGCCACCAGCGCTGGGGCGAGGGCGTTCGACACGCTGTCAGGGCCTGGGGACTGGAAATCCAGTGCGCCGACCCTGCGGTCTATTCGCCGGTGCTTACTGGCGTGATGACGCCCGAAGGGGTGGACGCAGACGCGATCCGCAGGATTATTTACGAGCGTTTCGACTGCTCCCTGGGAACCGGTCTTGGCAAGGTGCGCGGCCGCATGTTTCGCAT
>CAISIP010000010.1 GCA_903885415.1 uncultured beta proteobacterium | reverse complement strand
CGATCTGTCCGGCAGCAATCGCTGGCGCAACTCCGGATCCTTCACGCCCCTGCCTATATTTTTTCTGCCCGTCGCTTGCAGGCCTTTGATGAGCCATCGCGACCGGAGGCTGAGGTTCAGCAGCTCAAACTGCAGGTAGAGCATCTTGCGCAGCAGAGACTGGGTGAACGGCAGCCTTGCAAAAATTGCCCGCATATTTTTGGAGATAGTCCAATCCAGTTTTGGCAGCACCCACGGCGGCGTCCTCTGAAACACCGTCAATTGCTGCACGATCGGCTGAATCTTGGGAACGAACTGGATGGCGGACGCACCGGTACCAACGACCACCACATTCTTGCCGCGCAGGTCGACGTCGTGCCGCCATTCGGAGGAATGAAAACAGGTGCCGCTAAAGCTTGCCAGTCCCTTGATGCGGGGAAAGAGCGGCACATGCATCGGCCCGCAGGCAAGGATCACAAATTTGGCCGAATAGGTGCCCGCACGGGTTTGCAGCCGCCAGCATTTGGCGCTGTCATCCCAGGCGGCGGTCAGCATTTCCTGGCCCAGCACCAGGTGCTCCATCACGCCGTATTTCTCGGCCGTTTCCCGGGCATAGGCCTTTATTTCTGCCTGCTTGGAAAAGAACGCTGTCCACCCCGGATTGGGCGCGAAGGAGTAGGAGTAAAACGCAGACGGCACATCGCAGCCACAGTCCGGGTAGGTGTTGTCGCGCCAGACGCCTCCAATTTCATTGGCTTTCTCCAGCACCAGAAAGTCGACTCCCGCCTGGCGTAATTTGATCGCCGCGCCAACTCCGGCAAATCCGGCGCCAACGACGATCACCTCGCGCGTGCGGCTGCTATTCATGCGGCGTTCTCAGTCCCCATCGCCGGACAGGCGAAAGGCCGCATCACTGCCTTGGAATTTTGGCGCGCTCTATCACCTCGGCCCAGCGCCGGATGTCCGCGACCAGCAACTCGTAGGCCTGCTCCGGCGTCCCGCCCTGCAGGCTCACATTGAGCTCGCTGGTGCGTTTGAGTACGTCGGGCATTTTCAAAATCGTCTGGATCTCCCGGTTCAATCGGCTGACGACGTCGCGGGGCGTTTTGGCCGGAACCGCCAGCCCGTTCCAGGAAGCCACATGGAACTGCGCCAGGCTGCCGCCCGACTCGCGCAGCACCGGCACCTCCGGCAAGCCGGAAAAGCGTTGCTCGCCCATCAAGGCCAGCGCCCGCAGGGCCTTGGCCTGAACTTGTGGCATCAAGGGTCCTAGGATGTCGACCATGGCGTCTATCTCGCCGCCGCGCAAGGCGTTGATCACCGGTGGCGTTCCATTGAACGGGATGATCTGGACCGCTATGCCGGCGGAGCTGGCGAACAACTCCGCAGCCAGGTTTTGGGTCGTGCCGATTTGCGGCGTTCCCAGATTGAGTTTTCCGGGGTTGGCCCGCGCATACGCGAGCAAATCGGCAATGGTCTTGAAGCGGCCGCTCTCGGACACTGCGATCACCAGGTCGAACACCGCCATCTTGGACACCGGTGAAAAATCTTTCAGCGTGTCGAACGGCAGCACCTTGAACAGCGACGCGCTGACCGCCGTTCCGCTGGAAATCAGCAACAGGGTGTGTCCGTCGGGCTCGGACCGTGCGACCTGCTCGCCAGCGACCACACCGCCCGCGCTGGGCTTGTTTTCGATGACCACCGGCTGTCCGAGCGCCTCGCCCAGTTTTTGCCCCACGATGCGGGCGGTGATATCGGCGGCGCCACCCGCCGCATTCGGCACCACGATCTTGATCGCCTTGCCGGGAAAAGCCGACTGCGCGGCAGCCGGGCAGGGCGTCAGCATGCCCATGAGCGCCAGCCCAGCGCAGGCCGCGGCGCCGACCTTGCTGCGGATCCGTAAGAAGGAATTCATGGTGTCACCTGTTCTTGCATTGAAATTCGATGGGGTGATGCGTGTCCCATTAGCCGGGTGCTGCTATCGGGTTGATGGGGGCACGACGGCTATTCTCGTACACATTGGCTCTTGCGCTTCGCTAGCGACTGCGGCGTAGGCCCTCGTGGGTGCCTGCTAAAGTTGGGGTCATGATTAGATTTCTTGCAGGAATTTTGCTGGCGGGCGCCGCACAGGCCGCCACGCTGGTGGCAGGGCCGATGGCGGGTCCCCCCACCCACGTCGGCGTTAGCTTGTGGTTGCAAGCCGACTCAGTCAGTGTCGCCAGTGTGGACTACTGGCCCGCTAACAATCCGTCGGCCAAGCGCAGCAGCGCAGGGATTGCCTTGGTGGCGGAACAGCAGTTTTCCGGCAAGGTGGCGCTGTTCGGCCTGGAGCCGGGGGTGCAGTACCGATACAACCTGCGGCTGGATGGCGAGCTGGAGGCGCCAGCAAAGGTCTATGGTTTTTCCACCCAGGCGCTGTGGCAATGGCGCCGCGATGCGCCAGATTTCAGCTTTCTGGCGGGCAGCTGTAATTACGGTAACGACCCCGCTTTCGACCGGCCGGGGCAGCCTTACGGCGACCGCCATGACACCATTTTCAAGACCATGGCCGATCAGCGGCCCGACCTGACGCTCTGGCTGGGTGACAACCTGTATTTCCGCGAGGTCGACTACTCTAGCCCGCAGGGAATGGCCAGCCGCTGGAAGGGCGAGCGCGGGCAGCCTTATCTGCAGCCGCTGCTGCAGACCGGGGCGCATGCTGCCATATGGGATGACCACGATT
>CAISIP010000009.1 GCA_903885415.1 uncultured beta proteobacterium | reverse complement strand
CGGGAAGCATGGAGCCATGCTTTTCAAAATAGTCCCAGCTGGAAAAGTCGAAGTGATCAAACTGCAGATCCAGGTTGAACTTTCTGGCAGCCGCCTCCATCACGCGGATACCTTCGGGCATGGTTTCCTTGCCGATTCCGTCACCAGCTATCACGGCGATGCGCTTCTTGCTCATGGAGTCTCCAGTTTGGGCATCAGTGTAATTTGGGCACGCGAACCACCAAGAACACGCCAACCGCGGTCAGCGCGGTGCCCATAATGGTGGTGGTGGTAATCGGCTCGTCGAACAGCGCCCAGGCCATGACGGCCGCGCAAGGGGGCACCAGGTAAAGCAGGCTGGTGACCACGGTGGCGGCGCCACGCTGGATCAGCAGGTACAGCAGCGAGCTTCCGCCCAGCG
The DNA here is from genome assembly GCA_903885415.1 of uncultured beta proteobacterium. Lineage (GTDB taxonomy): Bacteria > Pseudomonadota > Gammaproteobacteria > Burkholderiales > Burkholderiaceae_C > CAISIP01. Next base: position 7,936 of record CAISIP010000009.1, on the reverse strand, counting down.
TCAGGCCAAGTACCGACCAGGCCATCGCCCCCGCCAATTCCGTACCCCATTGCATCGCCTCGCTCTCGAAAGCTGCCAACGGCAGCATGACGGCCAGCGCAGCGCCGAGTTGCACCACATTGGCGGTGCGAACATCGCTAGCGCGCACATGGCGCTTCTGGTACAGGGTGCCGGCGGTGATCGCCAGCAGCGCCGTGACAGCCATCGACAGGTTCACCCAATCAACATGGTCATTGACGATTCCCTGGCTAAACTTTCGCGAAACGACCAGCGCCAGCCCGGCGAAACCCAGCGCCAATCCGAGCCATTGCCGCCGGCTGACGGCAGAGCCCGCATACCACAGCCAAAGTGCGGTAATCACCGGCTGCAGGCCAACGATTAGCGATGACACGCCAGAACCCATTCCCGCCTTTACTGCAGCCCAGACCCCGCCCAGGTAAGCCGCATGCATCAGTACGCCGCTGACGGCAAGGTGCAGCCACTGCATCGGACCCACGGGCCAGCGTGCGCCGGACAGCCAAATCCAAGGCAGGAAGCACAGGATCGAAAGCGCAAAACGTAAGGCCAGAAACTTGAATGGTGGCGCGTGCGGCATGGCGTAGCGGGCGATGATGAATCCGGTGCTCCAGATCAGCACGAATACGACCGGCATCGCACGCACCAGCGCCTCATCGCGCGGCACCAGACTCATTTAACCCGCGCCCGTATTTCCGGGACCGCCTTTTGCAGGTAGTAGATCATCGACCAGACGGTCAGCACGCAGGCAACCCAGATCAGCCAGGTGCCCCACAGCCGGGTGTCGACAACCCCCAGCACCAGACCGTCGTACAGCAAAAACGGAATGGCCAGCATCTGGCCGAAAGTCTTGAGCTTGCCGATCATGTGCACTGCGACGCTTCTGGTTGCGCCAATCTGCGCCATCCACTCGCGCAGTGCCGAGATGGCGATCTCCCGGCCGATGATGATCAGCCCGACGAACACGTCTGCCCGGTGCAAATGCACCAGAACCAGCAGGGATGCACACACTAGGAACTTGTCAGCCACCGGATCCAGAAAGGCCCCAAACGACGATGCCTGATCCAGCTTGCGAGCCAGATAACCGTCGAGCCAGTCGGTGGCGGCGAACAGGACAAACATCACGGTGGCAATCAGGTTCTTCTCCGCCAGAGTCGCTGCCGACTCTGGCAAGTAGAAAACCCCGACGATCAACGGGATCGCGACGATGCGCGTCGAGGTCATGATCGTGGGAATCGTGAGGAACATGGCGGAATTGTGGCATGACCTCAGGGCGGGAGCCGCAAGCGTCGAGCGCCCAGGGCCATCAGTGCAGCGCGCGGTAGATTTCTTCGGCCAACTGCCGCGACACGCCCTCCACCGTGGCAAGGTCTTCGGCGCTCGCCAGACCCACGCCACGCACCCCGCCAAAGCGCTGCAGCAGTCGCGCACGGCGCTTTGGACCGATGCCGGCTATTTCTTCAAGCTGCCCTCCACCAACGCGCACCTTGGCCCGCTTGGCACGCATGCCGGTGATCGCAAAGCGGTGCGCCTCGTCACGCACCTGCGCAATCAGCATCAACGCGGCGGAGTCCTTTCCAAGGTAGACCTTTTCGCGACCATCGGCAAATACCAATTCTTCCAGACCCACCTTGCGTCCCTCGCCCTTCTCGACGCCCGCGATGACCGATAGGTCGAGCCCGAGGGAGGCAAAAACCTCCCGGGCTACTGCCACCTGCCCCTTGCCACCGTCCACCAAGACCAGATCGGGAAGCCGCGCCGATGCACCAAGGGGGGCGCCGCCGTCTGCCGCGTCGCGCAGCGCTTCAGCGAGCTTGCTGTAGCGCCGGGTGAGCACCTGGCGCATGGCAGCGTAATCGTCACCCGGGACAATTCCCTCGATCGTGTAGCGCCTGTACTCGGCAGATTGCATGGTGTGATGGTGAAAGACTACGCAGGAAGCTTGGGTGGCTTCACCCGCCGTATGCGAAATATCGAAGCATTCCACGCGAACCGCATCCGGGTCGCCGACCGGCAAGTCCAGCGCTTGCACCAGCGCTCGCGTTCTTGCCTGCTGTGACCCCTCTTCCGCCAGCAGTCTTGCAAGCTGCAGGCCGGCATTGGTCTGCGCCATTTCCAACCAAATCCGGCGCTGCTCGCGCGGTTGGTGGACTGCGCTGACCCTGAACCCGGATTGCAGCGCAAGGGCATCGAGCAGGGTCCTGGTCAGCGGTTCGCTGGTGACCAGCGACGGCGGCACCGGCACATCCAAATAGTGCTGGGCCACAAAGGCCTCCAGGACCTGCGCCTCCACCGTGGCCGGTTGCGCGCGGTCGGAATCACCACCGAAAACCGCAACCGCCTCCTCCACATGCACCGGGAAAAAGGGCCGGTCGCCCAGGTGCCTGCCCCCACGCACCATCGCCAGATTAACGCAAGCTTTCCCGCCCTGCACCTGGACCGCCAGTATGTCGACATCGCGGTCGGATACATTGTCAACGGACTGCTGGTGCAAAACATTCGATAGGGCGCCCACCTGGTCGCGCAACTCCGCCGCCTTTTCAAATTCGAGCTTTTCAGCGTGCGCCATCATGCGCAACTCGAGCAGGGCGAGCACCTGTCTGGCGTCGCCCTGCAAGAAGCGCTCGGCGTTGGCGACGTCATTGGCGTAATCCTGGGCTGAGATGTGGCCCACGCATGGGGCCGAGCAGCGCCTTATTTGGTAGAGCAAGCAGGGTCGACTTCGATTGTTAAAAACCGTGTCTTCGCAGGTGCGCAGCTTGAAAAGCTTTTGCATCAGCAGGATCGCTTCCTTGACGGCCCACGCGCTGGGATAGGGTCCGAAATAGCGGTGTTTCTTTTCCACCGCCCCCCGGTAGTACGCGACGCGGGCATACGATGCGGCCACGGGAAAATCGATGCCCGTTCGCACATCGTCGGCCACCGTGTTGGCGCGGCGGGGCTTGTCGTTAGCGGGTGGCGCCTGCCCGGTCAGCTTGAGATAGGGATAGCTTTTATCGTCGCGGAACAGGATGTTGTACTTGGGGCTCAGCGTCTTGATCAGATTGTTTTCAAGCAGCAGCGCCTCGGCTTCGGATCGCACCACCGTGGTTTGCATGGAGGCAATCCGGCTCACCATCTGGCCGATGCGCGTTCCGGCGTGGTTGTTGCGGAAATAGCTGGCAACCCGCTTCTTGAGGTTGATCGCCTTACCCACGTACAGGACCGCGCCGGCAGCATCAAAGTAGCGGTAGACCCCGGGCAGCGGCGGCCGCGCTGCCGCCTGGGCGAGCCAGCGCGGATCCTGCTCGGCCCGGGACGGGTCATTCTGCTTTGGCGCAGCCATCCCCGTTCTGCGACCGGTCTGGAGGCTCTCGGGGTCCGCGGAAACGTCCCTTGAAGTCTCGGGATCGGTTGGGATGGGCATAGACCGGTATTGTGGACAATCTCGGCCATGAAAGCCGGCCAGCTGTGGGAGATTTTCTGCAATGTAATCGACAACTATGGCGACATCGGGGTCGCCTGGCGGCTTGCAACAGACCTGGCGGCGCGCGACCAGCAGGTGCGCCTTTGGGTAGACGACGCCAGCGCACTGGACTGGATGGCGCCTGGAGCCATGCAAGATCGCTGGCCACGGGTGCAGGTCCTATGCTGGGATCAGGCGGACGACTTCGAACTGCTGGCAAACCTGACCCTGGCAGACATTTGGATAGAGGCTTTCGGTTGCGCGATACCCCCTGCCCTGCTGCAACATCGCTTTGGGATGGATCCCAGGAGCCCGCAGGCCGACCGTCCGCCACCCATCTGGATCAACCTCGAATACCTGTCCGCAGAAAGCTTTGTAGAGCGAGCGCACGGGCTGCCCTCACCGATCATGACGGGTCCGGCGGCCGGCCACTGCAAGTTTTTCTTCTTTCCCGGCTTCAGCAACGCCACCGGTGGCCTGATCCACGAGGCCGGCCTCGCATCGCGGCAAGCCGGCTTTGACCGATCCCGATGGCTCGCAAGCCAGGGCGTCGATTGGCGGGGGGAGCGGCTGGTATCGCTCTTTTGCTACGAGCCGAAGTCGCTGGCGCAGCTCCTGGAGCACTGGAGTCGCGCCGCCCGTCCAACCAAGCTACTGGTGACCCATGGGCGGGCTGCGCAGGCGGTTCGCGCCATACTGGACCGGCGGCCATCAGACACCCCGGGGGGCAGTACCGAGCGCATCAACGCGCTGGAAATCACCTTCCTGCAAGCGCTGACCCAGGAGGATTTTGACCATCTACTGTGGGCCTGCGACCTCAACTTTGTCCGTGGCGAGGATTCTCTGGTCCGGGCCATCTGGGCCGAAAAGGCATTTGTCTGGCAGATTTATCCGCAGCAGGACGGCGCCCATCACGCCAAGTTACAGGCCCTTATGGAAAGGCTCGACGCCCCCGCTTCGTGGCGCGACTTTCACATGGCCTGGAATGACGTCGCGGGGCCATCCATTGACTTGTCCGACCTGGAGTCATGGGCGCGGCAGGCGGTGCGGATCAGACAACGATTACGCCAGCAGGACGACTTGGTTAGCCGCTTGCTTCGCTTCGTAGAATCAGCGCCCGGGCGTGGTGAGCAGCGGCAAGAAAAACGCTAAAATTCCAGGTTACCCAGATCTCCTCGACTCACAAGTCAGCCGGATCTGCAACTGTTCGCCGCGAACATCGGGGACTTCAGTCTGGTTGTGGACCGCACGACCCGATGCGCGGCATTTGAAGGTACACCCTGATGAAAATTGCTCAAGAAATCCGCGCCGGCAACGTGATCATGCACGGCAAGGATCCGATGGTCGTTTTAAAGACCGAATACAGCCGAGGCGGCCGCAACTCTGCCACCGTGCGCATGAAGCTCAAGAGTTTGCTGAACAACTTCGGAACCGAGCTTGTGTTCAAGGCTGACGACAAAATGGATCAGGTTATCCTGGATAAAAAGGACTGCACCTACTCCTACTTTGCCGACCCGATGTATGTCTGCATGGACGAAGAATACAACCAGTACGAGGTTGAGTCGGAGAACATGGGCGACACATTGAATTACCTGCAAGACGGGATGCCGCTGGAAGTTGTTTTTTACGAAGGCAAGGCAATTTCGGTGGAATTACCCACCAGTGTGGAACGCGAAATTACCTGGACCGAACCTGCCGTCAAGGGCGACACGTCCGGCAAGGTGCTGAAACCCGCCAAGATCGCAACCGGCTTTGAGATTGGCGTTCCCATCTTTGTCGCGCAGGGAGACAAGGTGGAAATCGATACCCGTACCGGCGAGTACCGCAGGCGCGTCTAGGCTGCATACCTCACGCTACCCTGCTGTACGGAGGCGCAGCAAGGCTACCTTAGCTACTGCAATACTCAGGCTAGCCTACAAAGGCCTTGGGTCGGAGCAACCGGGCTTCTTCCAATGGCTTTGCAATTGGACCTCTGCGTAACGCCCTTGTAGGGCAGTCGGAGCGCGCGCTTACATGGGTGACACGATGGCGGCAGTGCCCATGTCCTGCAGTGGACCGAGCGGATTGGTATTCACTTCGACTTGGTTCACCGCGGGCTGTCCGCCCCAGGACCGGTAAACCACGATGTCGTTGGCCAACAAGATCAGGGCATTGAAACGCCAGCCAGTGGTCTCGGTGCGGCGCCTGAAATTCACGAAATCGGGCAAAAAGCCACCGGTTCTTGCCCTGGCTATTCGGCTCACCTGCAACTCCCAACCACGGCAGGCGTCCCGTGCCTCCAGACACTGCACTACACCGGCGTCAAGATCCTCTTTCCCTACTGCCGCACCGGTTACAAACCGGCGCAGTAGGTCCGGATAGCTCAATATCACCGTATTCGGCAAAAGGCCGGGATCAATCCCAAGTCGAGCTAGGTCCGCCCTATCGCTTTTCATCGGCTGCAGGCTGTCGATTGCAGCGCGCAGGGACTCAAACTCCAAAAAAGCCGACGATGCGTTGATGGAGCGGGGCAATACGGAACTGCAACCGACGGAGCCAATGGCGACAAGAAATACCAGCCAGCCTACCCGGACCGCATATCGCTGCCTGCAGCGGGCACCTAGTGAGGCAGCGGAAAAGTACATATGTCTACGGATACCAGAGCGTCTACGAATACTAGGGCTGGGTACCGGCCAGTCCTTGATGTCAATCACGTCAGCCAATCGCCGGCAGACCACGGTCCGGCTTAGGCGGTCGCAGAAATTTACTTGATACGCCTCAGGCGACTCCACGGCTCGTTTTCTAGACTGAGGGCGTTATCTGCGCTGCCCCCGGGCGCAGACTTTTTCAAAATCCATCATCAGCCTGGCTGCCTGATAGCCTCTTCAATACGATGGTGAAGGTCTTCGCCTTGGTAGACCGTTAGATCCATCGCGACTGCGCTGTGCAATGCCACTTCAGCGGCCTTGCTCAACAATGGGCGAATCTGACCAAGCATGGGAGCGGTAGCGATGAGTACCAGATCATGGAAACGCTTGGCCAAAAGACCATCGTTAATGTAACGCGCAAGTTGCCGAGAAAAATCGGTGCGCTCGCCAGCACGGAGATCCGTATGCGGTTCGAATTGCTTGCCGCTATGCGCCGTGCGGCCGTGCCCTTTGCCGGCATCGCCAGAAACACCCCCCTGCGCCGTATACCCACTGTGCCTGGCCTGTGGATAGACAAAAGTGGTCAATTCCATCAGCGTCGACTCAGAGGCTTCGCGCTGAAAAAATCGGGCCCGACGCGCATCGGCCACAAGAATCCAGTTCTTAGCCATCCCTATACCCCAGTAGATATTCGATCGGGTATTCTAAAAGCACGGCGATCCAATCTGCTTGATGGATCGCAAGGCCTTCGGGCCTCATGCCATTGCGCTACATGCAGGGCGATCTTGCCCAGCCATCTTGTTCATTGCGCACTATCAAGCGAATAAGGCCTAGCTTTAATAAAGTTTTCATCCCACTTCGAATGTCGTCCCTGGCGAAAGTGTGGAAATATCTAAAAGGATCTAGGCTATGCAAACCGACGAGGATCTGCGGTCACAGGTAATGGGCCGACTCGACGCCATCCCAACTGTAGACTTATCCGATATTCAGGTGGTAGTCGATGGTGGCGTGGTGACCTTGAACGGCGCCGTTGATACAAGACAAACAAGTTTTCAAGTCGAGCGCAGTGTCCGGCGCGTATCCGGAATCCGCGGCCTTGATATGAAGCTGATCCTTGCCTGATATCTGCCAGGAACACCAGATCGGAAAAAGCAACTGATTTTTGAGCAGTCGCATCGAAAGTGGTAGGGCGTGTAGGACTTGAACCTACGACCAAAGGATTCCGATTTGTGTAGCTTTCGCTACTCTCTGGACTTTGCCTTCATCATAGCTTTCGCCTTAGATGGGTGCCGTCAAGTCTCTACACCTTCAACAGCGCCTTCACACTGAAGCTTGGCTCGGCGTTTTCATATGCATCGCTGCACTTAGGGTTCGCCGAATTTGACACCATTCACACTCAGAGTTTCCTACCAAGGTGCACAACTACTGCCATGAGTCCTCTGCTCTAACCAGCTGAGCTAACGCCCCACATCTTGGATTTTACTCGCTCCGCGGGTTTAGTCCTCGCGGCGCATCGCGTTGTGCATGTGCATCTGTAGCAGGATGGCCTCGAGCAGTGTGGTGATGCCAGCAGGCTCGTTGGCGAGTAGGTGGCGCGCGTCGTCACAGCCCATCGCTAGGCATACGACGTCGCCGTCGGCGACCGCCGTCACGCTCCTGCGACTGGAATCGAGTAAGGCGTGCTCACCCAGAAATTCGCCTGGCCCCAGCACCGCGAAGGCTGCGCCAGTACGAGCGTCGCGCAGCGATACCCGGCCCTCTAGGACCACGTAGAGCTTATCGGCGACTTCCCCCGTGCGAAACAGCGGGTCTGCGTTTTTGAACTGCAGGCGTGCGAAACCGCTCGTCT
>CAISIP010000008.1 GCA_903885415.1 uncultured beta proteobacterium | reverse complement strand
GGTATGAAGTCGTCCCGCGAGACGCCAACCTGAAACGGTTCGGCGGTGCCGGCGGGGTAGGCCACGGCGCAAACGCCCATGATCAGCAGCCCCGCGCCGCCGCGCGCGCGCGCCTCGTAATAGGCTTGGATACGCTCGCCGCAGCTGCCGTCGGCCTCGGCGAAGTTGGAGCCCATTGGCGCCATAACGAAACGGTTCTTCAGGCCAAGCCGGCCGATATGGCCGGTTTGCGCGAGCGCCTGATAAGCAGGGGTCACGGGGCGACGGGTGCTTTGCTGCCGGCAGCCGTGCTGCTGTTTTCGTCGGGACGAAGGCTGGCGCCGATCTGGCGTGGCGGGTAGGCGCGCAGGCTGATGGCGTGCGCGGTCAACAGATCCTGCATCACGCCGCCTATCCATCCCTTGCGCAGCGCCAGACGGTTGGAATCCTTGCCGACCCCGTTGCGCTCGAAGGGATCCATACGCAGGTTGAAGAACGCATAGCTTTGTTTGAGCGGGTCGAAAAAGCCTTCGCGCTCCTTGAACAGGCCCTTCCAGGGCCCGACCCGCGCGCCGACCAATTCGCGCTCGTTGTAGTAGATGTAGCTGCTGCGCGCGGACGGCGCCTGGCCGCTCCAGTGCGCCAGGTTGTCGACGCCATCGATATGTACCTTGTGGCTGGTTTTGAGCTGTTCGGCGACCCCGGGCACGCCGGCGGCGTGCGCGAGCGTCGTAAACAGATCGTAATGCGCCTGAATCCCGTTCGACACCGAGCCGGGCTTGATCCGCTCGGGCCAGCGCACCAGCAAGGGAACCCGGTAGCCTCCTTCCCAAGTCGAGGATTTTTCGCCGCGAAAGGGCGTGCTGCCGGCGTCGGGAAAGTGAAAAGTCTGCGGACCGTTGTCAGAGGTGAACACGACGATGGTGTTCTTGCTCAGTCCCATCGTATCGAGCTTGTCGAGCAGCTGCCCGATATGGCCGTCCATCTCCATCATTCCGCTGCCATAGACGTCCTCTTCGCTGGAGTAGGGCGTCGCCAGCTGGCGCGACTCGAGCTTCAGGTGCGTGTACACATGCATGCGGGTCGGGTTGTGCCACAGGAAGAAGGGCTCACGCAGACGGGCCGACTCCTCGATGAACCTGAGCGAGCGCGCAGTCGACTCGTCGTCGATGGTCTCCATCCTCTTGGACGTCAGCGGTCCGAGATCGGTGGGCTTGTGACCGGCAACCGCTTCCAAGACGCCGCGCGGCCGGTACTTATTCCTGAAGGCGGGGTCCTTCGGATAGTCGGCCTGCTGCGGCTCCTCCTCCGCGTTCAGGTGGTAGAGGTTGCCAAAGAAATAGTCGAAGCCGTGCGCGGTAGGCAGGTGCTCGTCGCGGTCGCCCATATGGTGCTTGCCGATGTGCGCTGTGCGGTAGCCGCGCGCCTTGAGCACTTCGGCCAGCGAGGGGTCCCGCTTGTCGAAGCCGATCGCCGAACCCGGCATGCCGACGGTCGTCAGCCCGGTACGGATGGGCATCTGCCCGGTGATGAAAGCGGCGCGACCGGCTGTGCACGAGGGCTCGGCGTAATGGTCGGTGAACAGCATGCCTTCGCGCGCCAGTCGGTCCAGATGGGGCGTCGGCACCATCATGCCGTGGCTATAGGCCCCCACATTGGTCGGCCCGACGTCGTCGGCCATGATCACCAAAATATTGGGGCGGTCCGACGGCTGCGCGCCCAGCGGCGCCGTCAGGCCCAGGGTGGAAAGCACAAGCGTGCAGCACAGGGTCTGGAGATTCATGGGATGCTTGCCTTTGCGGATTGAAGAGGGGTCTTGACGGGGCGCCACACGGTGCGAAAGCCCACATGCTGCATTCCGGTGTCGACGCCGTGCGGCGTGCGGGCAGCAGGTCGGTAACGGCCGCAGAAATTGTCGGCGCAAAGGAAGCTGCCGCCCTTCGCCACTTTCATAGCCTGGTACGGACCCTTCTCGTCGGCGTAGTCGTCGCTGGTGATCTCCCAGACGTTACCGGCCATATCGAACAAACCCCATCGGTTGGCCGCAAAGCAGCCCACCGGTGCCACACCCTGAAAACCGTCGTCGCCGAAATCTTTGAATGGGAATAGCCCTTGCCAGTGGTTAGCCAGAGGTAGTCCCGCAGGCCCGGTCTTTTGGTTTCCCCAGACATAATCGGCCTCGGCCAGGCCTGCGCGGGCCGCGTATTCCCACTCGGCCTCGGTGGGCAGGTCGGTGCCGCTCCAGCGGGCATAGGCCATCGCGTCCTCGAAGGCTATGTGCACCACCGGGTGGTTGGGCCTTGCCTGTGCGGCGCTGCCGGGCCCTGCCGGCGCGCGCCAATAGGCACCCGGCGTCCAGACCCACCACTGGCCGATATCGTTGAGGTTTTGAACCTGCGTGGGCTGCCTGAACACCAGCGAGCCTGGGCGAAGTTCATCACCTTTGAGCTTGGGGTACTGCCGGCTATCCAGTGGCCGTTCGGCCACCGTGACATAGCCGGTCGCCTTGAAGAAGGCTGCAAACTGCGCCACCGTGACTTCGTGCCGCTGCATCGCAAATGCCGCCACTGCCACCTCGCGCGTTGGCCGCTCCTCGCGGTAGAACTTCTCCGATCCCATCCTGAAGCGTCCGCCCGTTAGCATTACCATGCCCGGTGGCGGGCCCGGCATGGCGGCAGCGGACTTGCCTGCGACCGGAAGCCCGCTGTAAGCACCACACAAAGGTTCCGATGGCGGCGCTGCCGCAGCGCAGGCAAAAGCGGCTGGCAGCGCCAGCAGCCCGAGCCGACGCCAGAGCCTGCGCATCAGAGTTCCTCGCAGCGGCGCCTGCTCTTGTCGACAAGAGCCTGACCACCCTCTTGCTGCCCGCAGCAGGTCGACGATCACTTCGCGCTCAGTGCTATCGGACAACATGGCCTCGCAGGATGGCGGTGGGCAGCTGTGCGCACCGGGTTGTGAACAGGCTGGATGATGGCCAGGGCGCGCTGCGCTGGCATCGTCCGTTTGGATGTATTTTCTCTCCGGCCTACTCTGCGCAAAGCAAGCCCCTGGCGCTCCTTAGGTCGGGTTCCAACCCCATCGGGCCGCGCGCGCGGCGGTCGGCCGGCACGGTGAAGTTGTCATGGGCACGGGCGTCGGACACCACCGTGTTGGTTGCGTTCGCCAGATCCGCCCTTGACCGACCTGCCACAATCGGATCGCCGCCGCCCCCCTACACGACGCTCGACAGCAGCAGAAAGCACGCCATGGACTATGTAAATTTGGGTCGCTCCGGCTTGAAGGTCAGCAGGTTGTGCCTGGGTTGCATGAGCTATGGCGCGCCCGGCAATACACGCCAGCCATGGTCGCTGGGCGAGGAGGATTCGCGGCCGTTTTTCCGGCGCGCGTTTGAGGCCGGCATCAACTTCTTCGATACCGCCGACGTCTACTCCCTGGGCGCGAGCGAAGTGCTCACCGGCAAGCTGGTGCGCGAGTTCATGCCGCGCCACCAGGCGGTGATCGCGACCAAGGTGTTCAACGAAACCACCCCCGATCCCGGACCCAACGACACCGGCCTGTCGCGCAAGCACATCATGGATGCCATCGATGCCAGCCTGGGCCGCCTGGGAACGGACTATGTCGACCTCTTCATCATCCACCGCTTCGATCGCCACACCCCGATCGAAGAGACGATGGAAGCACTGCACGATACCGTCAAGGCCGGCAAGGTGCGTTATATCGGCGCCTCCACCATGTACGCGCACCAATTCGCCAGCATGCAGCACGCGGCGCAGACCAACGGCTGGACCCGGTTCGTGTCGATGCAGAACCTCTACAACATGGTCTGGCGCGAGGAAGAGCGCGATATGAACGCCTTTTGCCAGCAGACCGGCGTCGGCCTCACGCCCTGGGCGCCGCTGGCCGGCGGCTTTCTGGCGACCGACTGGCGCAAGACCCGCAACCAGCATTCCGAG
>CAISIP010000007.1 GCA_903885415.1 uncultured beta proteobacterium | reverse complement strand
CGTCGCGCCCGCCGCGAGGGCCGGTTCATGGCCTGCGGGGACTGCGCAAAATCAAACTGTGGGCGCAGGGCTTGTCCCGAAGCACGGTTCTGACGGCCCCGATGAGTGGTCCACAGCCATGCTGACACTCCTTCCTCAACAGTTGGTGAACGGGTTGGTTCTCGGATCGACCTATGCCTTCGTGGCGCTGGGTCTGACACTCGTCTTTGGCGTGTTGCTCATTCCCAATTTCGCCCATGGCGAATTGTTCATGCTCGGGGCATTCTTGACCAGCGCATTGGTGGCCCTCGGCGCGAACTTCTGGCTTTCGGTATGCGGCGCGACGCTTGCGGTTGGCCTCGTGGGCCTGCTGCTGGATCAACTTGCGTTCAAACCAATCGAGAATGCGCCGCATCTTTCGCTGCTCATCAGCGCCCTGGCGGCCTCGATCATCATGTCGCAGGTCGCCGAACTCATCTGGGGGAGCGGCTCAAGAATCACGCCGACCTCGATTGACGGAGTCCTGCGCAACGGCTGGTTCAGCGTGACATATCTCCAGCTCGTAATCTTTGTGTCGCTGCTGATCTGCTCGGCATTAGTTTGGCTCATCATCAACCATTCGCGTCTGGGCTTGGCGATCCGTGCCATGTCGCAAAACCGCTCCGCCGCAGCCTTGATGGGAATCGAACTTGGGCACGTTCGGATCGCCACTTTCGTCCTCGCCTCTGCCCTGGGGGGTCTGTCCGGTGCACTGCTAGGAGCGACCCTACCGATCTCGACAGCAATGGGGCTAGGACCCACCTTGAAGGCGTTTGTAGTGCTGGTTCTTGGGGGCGTCGGCAGCCTTCCTGGCGCCATTCTCGGTGGACTTGGGCTTGGCCTCGTCGAGGTACTTGTGGCCGGTTACATCTCAAGCGAAATGCAAGACATCGGCACATTTCTCATCCTGGTACTGGTACTGATGATACGCCCGCAGGGCGTGCTCGGCCAAGCGGAAGTCGAAAGATGAGGCAGCGTTGGAAGGAGTGGGTAGTCACGTGTCTCATCCTGTGCATTTCGCTCCTGGGAGCCCGATACTGCAATGATTATTGGGCCTATGTCGGCACCTTGGCGGCTTTGCGCGCCATCATGGCAGTCGGCTACGATGTGCTGCTCGGCTACACGGGGTTCTTGTCAATGGCCCACGGCACTTTGTTCGGCATAGGTGCCTATGCCTGCGCGATCCTTACAGCGAATTACCATTGGTCGTTCTGGGTGGCTATGCCGGTGGCGAGCGCGCTGACTGCAGCTATTGGGGCGATGGTGGGTGCGGTCTCGTTTCGTGCGACAGGGTTCTACTTTGCCGTTCTTACCCTTGGAATCGGCTTGATCGGATTCCAGATTTTCACCGTGTCCAGCGCCACTGGTGGCGTCCAGGGATTCGTGGGAATACCCCCCTTACCCCGCATCGCAGGCCTGGACGCGCCCCCGCAGCGTTACGCTCTTTACGTCACGCTGGTGATGCTGGCCATCACATATCTGGCCGCGTCGGCATTCGTGCACTCGCCGCTCGGCGGTGCGTGCAAGGCACTGCGGGAGGATACGACGCTGGCGAGGTCCCTCGGAATCCGCGTGGGCTTGGCGCGAATGTCTGCTTTCACCTTCTCCTCGTTTTTCGCGGGCGCAGCGGGCGCGCTATTTGCATCTATTTCCAGCTTCATCGCGCCAGAAAGCTTTTCGGTGATGGGTGTGGGCTTTGACGTTGTCGTGTTCGTCATTGTCGGGGGAATGGGTACGTTATGGGGGCCGATGCTCGGCGCGGCGCTGCTCACCTTCATTCCGGAGCTATTGCGCGTTGCCCGAACCTTCAGTTTGCTGGGCTATGGCATTGTGCTTCTTGTCTTTATTATTTTTGCGCCGAAGGGCATCGCCGGGTTGGTGTCGGCCGCGACCCTCACGAAACTGCCACGCATGTTCGGCCGCCGTCATCACGCCGAGCGCAACGCACCGCCATCAACGCCATGAGTTTGCTCGCGGTCAAAGATGTCACGGTGAAGTTTGGCGGTGTCGTCGCCCTCGAAAACGTGAGCCTCGACATCGAGCAGGGGACGATTCAGGGCTTGATAGGCCCCAATGGCGCGGGTAAGACCACGCTGATCAATGTCGTATCCGGCTTGGCGCCAGCGTCTTCGGGCCGGATGAACTTCGACGGCCAGGACGGTGGGCCTTGGCCAATGGCGGAGGCGGTACGCCGCGGCATCGTCCGAACATTCCAGCAGTCGCGAGCCTTTCTCGGCATGACGGTGCGGGAAAACCTGACCATCGCTGCCACGGCGGGTATCCGACGTGGCGAGATCGGCGAACTCATCGAACCCCTGGGACTCGCACCGGTCCTTGATCGGATAGTGGGCGAGTTGCCTTATTCTCTGGTGCGGCGAACCGGCTTTGCGCTAGCGATGGCGCTTCGGCCGCGCCTGCTCCTGCTCGACGAGCCGGCGGTCGGACTGACAAGCGCAGAGCTTTCGTCGATGGCAGGTGTCATTCGCGAATGGAACCGCAAGGGGATCACGATCCTGCTGGTCGAACATAACATCCGTTTTCTCATGTCACTGGCCGACCGGGTGGCCGTGCTCGATCGCGGCCACCTGCTGTTTGAAGGCACTCCGGACCAGTGCCAGCAGCAGCAGGAAGTCATCGACGTCTATCTTGGCCGAAGGCACCAGCATGCTGCGAATTGACAGCCTCGTCGCGGGATATGGTCGCCTGGAGGTCCTGCACGGGGTCAGCCTGGCGTTTGACAAACACCGGATCGTTGCCGTTCTTGGCGCCAACGGTGCCGGGAAGTCGACCCTGTGCCGCGCTGTGGCGGGCCTCGTCCAGTGCCGCAGCGGGTCGATCCAATTTGACGGCCAGGCAATTTGTCGCCTTTCCACCTCTGCGCGTGTCAAGTTGGGAATCGTGCAGGTACCAGAAGGCCGGCAGGTCTTTCCCCGAATGACGGTGCGCGAGAACCTTCGGCTCGGTGCCTTCGTGCATGGCGAACCAGGGCCGGCTGAGTTCGAGTCCGTGTTCGAATTGTTTCCGATCCTGCGCGACCGTCGAGCCCAAATGGCCGGACTGCTATCGGGCGGCGAACAGCAGATGCTGGCAATTGCGCGGGCCATGTTGTCAAGACCCCGCCTGCTCGTGATGGATGAACCCAGCCAAGGACTGGCACCCAAAGCCGTTGAACAGGTCGGCGAGGTCATCCAACAAATAGTTGGGCGCGGGGTCGCTGTCCTACTGGTCGAACAGAACCTGGTCCTCGCAGAAATGACCGCGGAATATGCCCATGTCATCGAAACCGGCGCGATCGCGGCCAAAGGGCCGATGCATGAGATCATTTCGGGGCAGGCGATCGAGCAAAGTTATCTTGGCCATGGCTGACTACCTTCAAGTCCGCGCCGCGGTCGCAGAATCCAGATCTGGGCCGCTCCGAGTGCAGCTGATCGGACTTGATCGACCGCGCAATGACGAAGTGCTGATAAAGATGGTCTCTGCGGGTCTTTGTCATTCCGATCTGGCGCGTTTCGACGGCAGCCGCACGGACTGGCCCGACTATCCGATGGTCCTTGGGCACGAAGGCTCTGGCATCGTTCTGGAGTGCGGATCCGACGTCCGTTCAGTGAAGGCTGGCGACCATGTCATTCCAGTCGCAATTCCAGAGTGTGGCGTCTGTCCGGCTTGCCTTAGCGGGCTGACCAATATCTGCGATATGTTCAACAGTTCCGACGTGCGACGGCCCTTCCGGCGCGGCGCGCAGGACGTGCGCGCATTCTGCGAAGTGGGAGCCTTCGCGGACCACATCGTGACGCGCGAGATTCAAGTCACCAAGATCAGACCGGATGCCCCGCTCGATCTGGTCTGCTGCCTCGGTTGTGCCGGGATGACGGGTCTGGGCGCCGTGCTATTCACCGCGAAAGTCCGCGCCGGGGCGAGTGTCGTGGTCTTCGGGGTCGGCGGCATCGGTGTCAATGTGATCCACGGGGCGCGCATCGCTGGCGCCAGACTGATTGTCGCGCTTGATACCAACCCTGCCAAGCAAGCTGTAGCCGAGAAGGCAGGCGCACACCACTTTATTGATCCGGCTTCAGCCAATCGCGACATCGTCGACCTGATTCGGGAACTCACCGCAGGGGGCGCCGATTACGCCTTCGAGTGCGTTGGCCAGCCCACGCTGCTTCGCCAGGCGGTCGAATCGACTCGCCGTGGCTGGGGAACAACGGTCATGATTGG
>CAISIP010000006.1 GCA_903885415.1 uncultured beta proteobacterium | reverse complement strand
TCGACTTCGACCATGTCCAGCGCAATGCCCAGACCGGGTTTTTTGGGCACCTCGATGGCACCGTTCTTGATTTGCAGCGGCTCCTTGGTCAGGCGCTGGCCGTCTTGCCAGATCCAGTGCGTGTCCATCGCAGTCACCTGGCCGGGCGCTGCCGCGCCCACGTGTGTGAACATGGCCAGCGACACGTCAAAGTGGTTGTTCGAATGCGAGCCCCAGGTCAGGCCCCAGGTCTGGCACATCTGCGCCACCCGGACCGAGCCTTGCATGGTCCAGAAATGCGGGTCGGCCAGCGGAATGTCGACCGACTGCAAATGAATGGTGTGCGCCATCTCGCGCCAGTCGGTGGCGATCATGTTGGTGGCGGTGCGCAGGCCGGTGGCGCGGCGGAACTCGGCCATCACTTCGCGGCCCGAGAAGACGCCTTCGGCGCCGCAGGGGTCTTCGGCATAGGCCAGTTCACGATGCCGGTCGCGGCACAGACGCACCGCATCCTTGAGCATCCAGGCGCCGTTGGGGTCGAGGGTGACGCGCGCCCGCGGGAAGCGCTCGTGCAGCGCGAGGATCACCTCGAGCTCCTCTTCGCCGCGCAATACCCCGCCCTTGAGCTTGAAATCGCGAAAGCCATAGCGTTGATGCGCCGCTTCGGCCAGCCGAAGGATGGCCTGCACCGTCAATGCCGGCTCATGGCGCAGTCGCAGCCAGTCGTCTTGGGCCTCGGGCTCGCTGCGGTAGGGCAGGTCGGTGCACGTGCGGTCGCCCAGGTAAAACAGATAACCGAGCACGTCGACCTCGGTCCGCTGCTGCCCCTCGCCCAGCAGCGCTGCCACCGGCACCTCCAGAAACTGTCCCAGCAGGTCGAGCAGCGCGCTCTCCACCGCCGTTAGCGCATGGATCGCGACCCGCAGATCGAAAGTCTGGTTGCCACGCCCGCCACTGTCGAGCCCGGAAAAACGGCTGCGCAACCGGTTCAGGATGGCGTTCCAGTCGCCGACACGCTGGCCCTCAACCATCGCTCGTGCGTCCTCGAGTGCTTGGCGGATTCTTTCCCCGCCGGGCACCTCACCCACGCCGGTATGGCCGGCGTCGTCGCTCAGCACGACCAGATTGCGGGTGAAGAAAGGCCCGTGGGCGCCGCTCAGGTTAAGCAGCATGCCGTCGTGTCCGGCGATCGGTATCACCCGCATTTGCACGACGCGCGGCAGTTGCAGGTGTGGATTGGCGTGGGGTTCGGGGCTTGGGTTCATGCGTGTCCAAAAGGCGTTGGTCAGATAAAAGCTCTAAAATTCATCAGTTGTCAGACAACTAAATCGCCACTATGCACTCGCACACCCTTGCGTCGCGGCAGCGGACCGTAGCGCGGCTTAGGGTGACTGAGCCTTGCGAAGGCGCTCGCGGCTGTTGCCCAAATGGGTCCGCATGGCGGCGCTCGCGGCCTCGGCATCCTGGTCGCGGATCGCGACAAAGATGCTGGCGTGCTCGTCGTGGACGCGCTGCAGGTAATGCAGTCGGCCTTCGGGTGCACTTTGCGGCGTGTTGACGCGGGTGCGCGGAATAATCATCGCGCCAAGGTAGGTCATCAGGTCGGCAAAATGCCGATTGCCGGTTGCCCGGGCAATTTCCATGTGGAACTGGAAGTCTGGCGGTACTGCGTCGGAGTCCTGCTCAATCGAGGCCTTGAACGCCTGCAGCGCTGCGCCCATGGCGTCCAGATTGGCGGCGCTGCGTCGTTGCGCCGCGAGTCCGGCCGCCTCGGTTTCTAGGCTGATGCGCAGTTCCAGGACGGCGACCACGTCGGCGACGGTCGCCAGATCCTGGGTCGCAATCTTGAAGTTGCCGCTTAGGTCGCGCGGGCTGACAAAGGTGCCAACGCCGTGGCGCGTTTCCACCAAACCCGAGGCTTGCAGCCTGGACAGGGCCTCGCGCACCACGGTGCGACTGACGTCGAAGCGGGCCATGATGTCGGCCTCGGTCGGCAGTTTGTCGCCGGTCGGAACGGCCCCGCTGCGGATGCTTTCGCCCAGGCTTTCGACAATCTCCATCACCAGACCGCGCGGTCGCCGAACACGGGTAAGTCCGGCCGCCACCGCGCCCGCGTCCTCCGCAGCAGGAGTATTCCTTGATACCATTGAAAGTGCTTGACAGCCTCAAATTCAGCAAGAATAATCGCCAGTTGTCAGACAACATATGTCTGACAAGGCGCATGGATTGAGCGACTGTAGCAAAGTTGCAGAAAAAGTCCAGCTTTTGCCGTCGCCAACTGCGACGCGGTTGAATTGGCCAGGGCCCATATGACGATCAAGCTTCACCCGCGAATTTTGCTGACCGGTGCCGCCGGCGGTTTGGGCCAGGCGCTGCGCGATCGGCTCAAGGCCAACTGCAACACGCTCCGGATGTCGGACCGGGTTGCTTTCGGCCCGGCGCGCGAACACGAGGAAATCGTGATCGCCGACTTGTCGGATTGCGCAGCCGTGCTCGCGATGATGGAGGGCGTGGATGCGGTCGTCCATCTGGGCGGGATTTCAACCGAAGCCGCATTCGCGCCCATCCTGCAAGCCAACATCGTCGGCATGTACAACCTGTACGAGGCAGCGCGCAAGCAGGGGTGCAAGCGGGTTGTTTTTGCCAGCTCCAACCATGTCACCGGTTTTTACAAGCAGTCCGAAACCATCACTGCCGACCACCCGCCTCGTCCCGATGGACTGTATGGTCTGAGCAAGGCCTTCGGCGAGGACATTGCGCGCCTGTATTTCGACCGCTACGCCATCGAGACCGCCTGCGTGCGCATCGGCTCGTCCTTTCCCGAACCCAAAGACCGGCGCATGCTGGCGAGTTGGCTGAGTTACGACGACCTGCACCGCCTGATCACGGCTTGCCTGACGACGCCGGTGCTGGGCCACACCATCGTCTTTGGCGCATCGAACAATGCGGTGAGTTGGTGGGACAATTCCCGCGCACGGCACTTGGGCTATGTCCCGCAGGACAGCTCCGATGGCTTTCGCGATGCGGTCTACGCGCGAACGCCAGAGCCGGATCTTCAGGATCCTGCGGCCTGCTACCAGGGCGGCGTCTTTGTCCGCACCGGTCCTTTCGA
>CAISIP010000005.1 GCA_903885415.1 uncultured beta proteobacterium | reverse complement strand
TCGGTGATCGCCGGGCCAGCGCCTTTGTACGGGACGTGCACCATATCCAGTCCGGCCTGCAGCATCAGCATTTCACCGGCCAGGTGGTTGGTTGATCCGTTGCCACCCGAGGCAAAGCTCAGCTTGCCTGGATTGGCGCGCGCAAAGGTGATTAGTTCCTTCACGCTGCGAAATGGCAGCTTGGGGTTGACCAGCAGGTATAGCGGCGCTGTGCAGCAGATCGCGACCGGCGCAAAGTCACGCACCGGGTCGTAGGGCAGCTTCTTCTGCGCGGTCGGGTTGATGCTCATGCTGGTGGTGCTGGCAAAAAACAGCGTATAGCCGTCGGGCGGCGCGTTCGCCACCGCCTGCGCACCGATGATCTGGCTGGCTCCCGGGCGGGGTTCAACCAGCACCTGCTGGCCCAGCCGTCTGGACAGTCCGGTCGCCAACACCCGGGGCAACTGGTCGCCCAACCCGCCAGCAGAATAGGGCGTGATGATGCGGATCGGTTTGGCCGGCCATGCGTCTTGCGCACCAACCGAAAGCGCACTGCCGGCCAGCGCAGCGACCAGGAGCGCCAAAGCCCCCCGCGACAACGCTTGCCGTCGTTCGCGTGGTCTGCAGTCTTTCATAGTCGGCTCCGGTTGTGGGAAGCGCGAATTATCATGGACGCAGCACCGCACAGGAGATACTGGTTTGAAACGCATCGCAGACCTTGACCCCACCACCCTGAACGCCGAGCAACGCGGCGTTTATGAGGCCATCGCCAGCGGTCCGCGCGCCGGCGTGCGCGGACCGCTGGCGGTGTGGCTGCACCGACCGGGACTGGCCGATCGGGCGCAACAACTGGGCGCGTATTGCCGCTATGGCAGCTCGCTGCCGCCAAGGCTGTCCGAGCTGGCCATCCTGATGATGGGCCGCCACTGGGACGCCGAATACGAATGGGCTGCGCATAAGCCGATCGCGCTTCAGGCCGGCATTTCTCCCGCCGTGGTGGAAGCAATTCGCACCGGAATGGCGCCGCCCTTCACCAACGACGATGAGGCGCTGGTCCACGCCTTCGTTACTGCGCTGCACGCCCGCCACGCGATCGACGACGCGTTGTATGCCCGTGCGGTGCAGTCGCTGGGCGAAGGCGGCGTGGTCGACCTGGTGGGAATCGCCGGCTACTACACGCTGATTTCGATGACGATCAAGGTGTTCGACCTTGCGCCGCCAGACGGGGCTGTCGCGGAGTTGCTGCCGCTGCCGTCCTGAAACGCCGTTTGCGCTCAGGCGCCCGCAGGCCGCCACCGTATGCGCCATCGCTTCGCGCAGGCGCGGATGCCCGTACTCGCCGGGAATGCCCATAGCGGCGCTCAGGTCGCTAAAACCCACCATGACCATGTCCACCCCCGGAAGCGCCATGATCGCATCGGCGTTTTCGATCGCCGCCATGTCCTCGAACTGCAGCATCACCAGGGTGGCGTCGTTCATGGCGGCCATGGTCTCGTCGACCGGGAAGGACCGATACCCAAGATGCGGCAGGCCGCCGGCGATCGAACGCTGTCCGATCGGCGCGAATTTCGCCGCAGCGACCACCGCCCTTGCCTGTTCGACCGACGCGATGTGCGGGGCGATCACGCCCAGCGCCCCGCGGTCGAGAACCCGGGCAATCCACTCGGGACTGCTGGCGGGAACACGGACAAAGGGTGCAATCCCGATGCTGACCGCCGCCAGCAAGGCGCATACGGCTAGCCCAGCGCCACCGGTTGCTGGCTTCGCGCACTGGCGGCGATCGCCTCGAGCGTGGCTGCAATATCGAGACTGGCACACGCCGCACGCTCGACGGCGGCGAAGTCGCGCTGCGCCACCACGCGCGCGAAAGCTTCGGCGGCGAAACGAAACCCGCTTCCAGTCGCCGAGCGCACCGTCTCGTAGGCAATGGTGTTGGCGATTCCCCTGCGAACCCGCATGTCGCTGGGAAGGTAGCCCCAGCGATGGCCAGGCCGCTGCGCGGTGTGGTTCAGGTATTCGGTCTCCAGCGTTCCATTGGCGCCGACGATGGTGGCTCGGCGGTGGTTGGCGCTGTCCATGGCACACGCCATCTGAGCGCGCCGCCCGTCTGCGTACAGCAAGGTGGCGCTGGTGCTGATGTCGACGCCGCTAGGCGCCCAACTCGCGTGCGCCTGCACGCTTTGCGGGGCGCAACCCATGACGAGCCGAATCAGGCTCAGCGGATAGCTTCCGGCGTCGAGCAGCGCACCGCCACCCAGGGCCGGGTCCAGCCGGATATTGCCGAGCGGGCGCGCGACGGTGAATCCGAAGCTGGCCTGCATCGAGCGTACCGGTCCGATGGAGCCGGCGGCATCTGCCTGCAGGAAGCGCAGCATGTCGCGCGTTTGCGGCTGGAACCAGTAAGGGTAGGCCTCGAGCACCATCACCGCGTGGCTGCGCGCTGCCTCAAAGATCGAGCGCGCCTGCACCAGGCCCAACGCCAGCGGCTTCTCGCACAGGACATGCTTGCCCTTGGCGGTGGCGCGAATGCACCAGTGCGCATGCATCGAGTTAGGCAGCGGCAGATAGATGGCGTCGACCCCGGGGTCGTCAATCAGCGCGTCGTAGCCCGCCAAGTACCTGGCAATGCCGTGTTCGGCGGCAAAGGCCCGGGCCTTGTCGGCGTCGCGGCTGGCGACCGCTACCACCTCGACC
The DNA here is from genome assembly GCA_903885415.1 of uncultured beta proteobacterium. Classification (GTDB taxonomy): domain Bacteria; phylum Pseudomonadota; class Gammaproteobacteria; order Burkholderiales; family Burkholderiaceae_C; genus CAISIP01. The sequence goes on along the minus strand of CAISIP010000005.1, from coordinate 570 downwards.
TGCGCACTGGGGCGGACGTCGCGCACAAACTGATGGGCGATGTTGGCGCAGCCGATACGTTCGATGCCGCGTGTGCGTCCGGACATCTGTGCCAATCCATCGAGGTACTGCTCACGGCTGGCAGCGCTGCGCTGACGGATGCGTGAGGTAACGGCAAGGAGAATCTTGTTCATGCGGCAGTCGATGTAACTCGGTTCTGTAAAAACAGGTAACCATATTACAACGACTGACCCCGTAGCGGGTTACCAACGGGTTACCAACCGGTCGAGAACCGAGGGTCCCTGCTCAGCCGGCTTGCAGCGCTGCCAAATCCTCGACCGTGTCGACATCGACCAGCACGCCTGGATCGTCGATTTCAATCGCCTGCGATGGATAACGCACCAGGATGCGTCGCGCGCCTTCGTCGCCTTGCAGCGCGACCAATTCCGAATAGAGCTCGGCGCTGAAACCCACCGGATGGCCACGACGACCGCGGTGCTGGGCAAAGGCGATCGGATATTGTTCCAGGACGCTTGCAACAGCCAGCATGCTTGAGGGGCTCAGCAAAGGCATGTCGGCCGGCACGATCAG
>CAISIP010000004.1 GCA_903885415.1 uncultured beta proteobacterium | reverse complement strand
TGCGACAGCTGCCGCCCCTACGAGGTGCACTGGATCATGAGAGGCCTCAAGAACGCACCGGTCAAGAAACTGATCATGGTCAATGGTGGGGAAAATCCGACGGGCGATCCCTGTGATGCTTTCCATTACCACGGGTATATCGGCATGGAAAAAGAAGCGGTCGGCATCATCACTGACTGGATCCGGCAACCGGCCAACTGATCGGTCTGCAAAATAGACGGGCAAACCGTCGCAGCGCAACGCCGATTTGCGTGGTAGACCTTGCGCGAGTATTTTCCAATCGTAAGATGCGTCTGAAACGGTTATGAGTCAGGCGGCGACTTTGGATCGACGGTTAATGAATAGGAACAGGCGTTTGCGCGCCTCTTGAACCTGTCTAGCAGCATCATTGTCGCTCAAAGCATTGGCTAGTTGGTTGAGATGCGTGGATGTGATCTCTGGTTTGAGCAGGGCTTCGTAATTTTGAATTCCCTGAAGGCGTTCAAACGGCGTGGCGATTTGTTCCTGTGGGTAGGTCTTCTTGATCTTTCCTTTGGCATCGACTTTGTCAACTGCAAAATAGCAGGGCCGGTGGAAATTGAGGTATGGATTAAAGACGTCAGCATAGAAGCGATTGATTGCGTCGGCGTACTTTTGGGGGATATGGCTATAGCCCATGATCTTCCTGACGACCGCGCCATTTTTGCTTTCAGCCAAAGCGTTGTCGTTGGTGTGGCGAGGTCGCGATCGGGTGAACTCGACATTGAGTTTGTTGAGCATTTTGGCCGTTTCGAAGTTGATGTATTCCGAGCCACCATCTGAGTGAAAGCCGCGAATGGCAAACGGAAAGCTCTCGAGCATCAAGCCGATGACGGGAAGCAAGTGCGCCTCGCTCAGGCGCTCGACGGCGGCGACAATCTCCCACTGGGTGACGATATCCACGGCATTGATGTGGTAGACGCCCTTGACCCCATCGTGGTCGCCCTGGTGTACCGTATCAATACGGATGTAGCCGGGCAGTCCATCCGGTGCGGGTGCTTTCCTGACACCGATTTTGACCGGTGAGGGACGCGTCCGCGTCCAGAATATGCGTTCCTTCTTGTAGGCCGCACTAGCTCTCAGATTGTACAGATGGGAGACTGAGATGCTTGCCAGATTGAGGAACCGGTGGTCTCCGAAATTCTGCCAGGCGCGAGCAAGAAGTACCTTGGTAGCGGGTCCCGAGAGGGTATCGTGCAAGCGATCGATTTCAGCCAGCAGTGCGATATCCGTGGGCCCGAAGCGTCCGCCAAAACTTGTTCGGCTTGCACGGCTGCGCGGCGTCAGCGAATGAACCTCCCGGTACCGCGCAATGAGTTTGGTGACGTGCTGGCGTGAGTAGCCGCTCAGCCTCTGAATGTAGGCAATGACCACGCCCCGCCCACCTCTCGACAACTTGAAATATCGACATCGTTTTAGAACGTCAGCCACGAAGCCGCGCAAACCGTCCGGGGCAGTTGGAATGGAAAAGGATATATCCGCCGTGCCGGCCAGAAATTCCCGCATTTGCTCGATCGTCTCGAGCTTCGCATCGTTCATGTCGATCACCATTTCTGAATAATCGACCCAAAATCACCAACTCAGACGCATATGCCGTTGGAAACACAGTGCCGCCTTCAGACGCATATGCCGTTGGAAGAGGCTGCGCGTTGACACAAGCGCCCCGTACCCCTATTCTTTCGCGTCCAAAAGCAGATTCCTGATCGCATTCGGCGAGGTGGAAGTCTGCAACGAACAAGGGGCGCTTGAGCGTCCCGGCAGGGGAGATAGCATGACCGCTTCAGATCGCCGCGCATTCCTTGCGCGCACCGCTGCCGCAGCGGCGGCGCTGCAGTGGCCGCTTGCCGGCCGGGCACAAAGCTACCCGACACGACCGGTCCGCCTCCTGGTGCCCTCGATCGAGGATTAAGTCCTTCCGAACACAAAATAAAACCGGCCCCTCTTCGGGACCGGTTTTATTTTGCCTGGTGCGTTTTTATTTGGTGGCGTGCTTATTGCCGGGGCAGAAGTTGCACTTCGCCGCCGTCTTGCCGCACTGACCGGCGGACGCCTGGGCGACTCCTCCGGACACCATCACCAACGCCATAAGAACGGACATGTACATGATTATTTTCCTCATGATTTCCTTTCCTTTAGAATTTGAT
>CAISIP010000003.1 GCA_903885415.1 uncultured beta proteobacterium | reverse complement strand
CATGAAGCGCCCGCCGCACCGGCGATGCCGGGGTGGCCCGGGGTCGGCCCCCGATCGATGGCCCCCCCCCCCCCCCCGCCCGGCGCAACCTCACGGTGGGCCGGGCATCTTTTTGACTGTCGGCAGTGCTGACGCGCGAGGGCCCCTCGGCCGGGTCGACGGAACGACGTCGGTTGATGTTTTAAGTAGGACTGGGTGCTATACTTTGTCATGCCAAGAAAGCCTTCCACGAGAGCATTCAAGACGGCCTGGTTCAGCAAAGCTGTCAAGAAGGCGCGCATTGGTGATCCGGCGTTGATGGCTGCGATTCTGGAGGTCATGCAGGGTCAGGCGGATGATTTGGGCGGTGGCGTATTCAAGAAGCGGCTCAACGAGAACATGCACCGCTCCATCGTCTTGGCAAAGGGCGGGCAGCACTGGGTCTTCGCGTATCTATTTGCCAAGAAGGATCGGGCCAATATCGATCCCGACGAGCTTGCTGCTTTCAGGAAGCTCGCGCAGGCCTACGGGCGCATGACGGATGCCGAGTTGGCATCCGCACTGAGTCAAGGTGACTTACAGGAGCTTTTTCCATGACGAGTAAAGCCAAGTTCAAGAGTGACGCCTTCGAGGCCATCTACAGCGCTGCGCAGGGACTGCAGCGGGCCGGCACCATCGACAAGGCGACCATGCGTGATTTCGACGAGTCCTGCCTCGCGTCGCCGGTGGAGATCGCACCTGAGGCGATCAAGCGAATTCGGGAGGGCGCACACGTCAGCCAGCCGGTGTTTGCGCGCTTTCTGAACACCAGCGAGTCCACGGTGCAGAAATGGGAGGCCGGAACCAAACGGCCGAGCGGCATGGCGCTCAAGCTGCTGGCCGTCGTCGAAAAGCACGGTCTCAAAGTACTGGCCTGAGCGTCGAGCCAGCACGCCGACGACCACTGCCTTCACCCGGTACATCGGCATCGACTATTCCGGTGCGCAGACGCCGGAGTCCAGCCTGAAGGGGCTCCGGGTCTATTGCGCCGATGGCGCTGCCGCAGCGCAAGAAGTGGCGTCGCCACCGAGCCCGCGCAAGTACTGGACGCGACGCGGCATCGCCGAGTGGCTCGCGGACCGCCTGGCCGAGGATGTCCCGACGATCGTCGGCATCGACCACGGGTTTTCGTTTCCGCTGCGCTATTTCGAAGTGCACCAGCTGGAGCCGGACTGGCCGACGTTCCTGGAGGACTTTCAGCGCCACTGGCCCACGGATTCCGAGCACACCTGTGTCGATTTCGTGCGCGACGGCCTGGCTGGCAACGGCGCAGCGCGCGCCGGCAACACCCGCTGGCGCCGGATGACCGAACAACGTGCCGGCTCGGCCAAGTCGGTGTTCCATTTCGACGTCCAGGGCTCGGTGGCCAAGTCGACCCATGCCGGCATCCCCTGGCTGCTGTACCTGCGCAGGCAACTCGGCAGCCGCCTACATTTCTGGCCGTTCGATGGTTGGTCGGTCCCCGCCGGCAAGTCTGCCGTCGTCGAGGTCTACCCGTCGCTCTGGAAGCCCGCATTCCCGGCCGATGACCGCACGCCCGACCAGCACGGCGCGTATGCAGTGGCGTCGTGGCTCAGTGAAGCCGACCGGTGCGGCCAGCTCGAGCGGTTTCTGCAGCCGAACCTGACGCTGCCGGAGCGCATGGTTGCCGGTGTCGAGGGCTGGATCCTGGGCGTCGGCT
>CAISIP010000002.1 GCA_903885415.1 uncultured beta proteobacterium | reverse complement strand
TGGGCCATGGTCCCCGACGCGCAGCGTTATGTGTCCAAGAGGCTGCAGGAAAACAACTACCTGCAGGCGATGGAAGGCGGCATTGATTCGAGCCATGTATCTTGGCTGCACAGCGGCGAGCTGGCCACCGACCCGCTGCATGTGGGCACAGCGGGCGCGCAGCTGATCGCGAGCACCAAGCCGGTCTTTGAAATCCACAAGTCAGACGGCGGTCTGGTGATCGCCGCCAAGCGGCCGACCGCGGGCGACCAAAGCTACTGGCGCGTCACGCAGTGGATCATGCCGTGGTACACCATGATCCCGCCCTACGGCGGCAACGCCATCCGTGGGCACGGATGGGTGCCGATCGACGACGAAAACTGCATGGTCTGGACCTGGGCGCACCACCCGACGCGCGCGCTGAGCGACGCCGAAATGCACACCATGAAAAACGAGGAGGGCGCCTTTGCCGCGCTGATCCCGGGCACTTTCAGGCCGGTCGCCAACAAGGACAACGACTACCTGATGGACCGCGAGGCGCAGGCCTCGGGGCGCTACTACAGCGGCGTCAGGGGAATCGGCATGCAGGACTCGTCGCTGCAGGAGAGCATGGGCGCCATCGTCGACCGTTCCGCCGAATGCCTGGTTTCGACCGACGCCGCCATCGTGCGCGCGCGCCGGCGCCTGATCGACGCCGCCACGCAGGCGCGCAGCGGTACCGCGCCGCCGGGCCTGGACCCGGCCTCGCACCGGGTCCGGTCGGCGTCCTTTGTCGGGCCGTCGCAACTGGCCTATTCCGGGCTGCAGGAAACGCTGTGTGCGACGGCGGGCGTCGCGCCCACGTCGATCTAGGCGCGCTGCGATGGGGTCCACGATCAGGGCCGCGGTGGCGCTCGACCAGCGGCAGGTAGAGGTCCGGGAGTTCGCTACGCCGGCGGTGGAGGCCGACAGCGGCCTGCTGCGCGTCCAAAGGACCGGGGTGTGCGGCAGCGACTGGCCTTATTTCTTGAACTACCCCAAGAGCAAGGGGCCGATGATTCTGGGCCACGAAACCGTCGGCTTCGTCGCCGCGCTGGGGCGTTCGGCGGCGCTCAAGTGGGGCGTCAAGGAAGGCGACCGGGTGGCGTTGGAGGAATACCTGCCGTGCGGCCACTGCCCTTATTGCCGCACCGGAGACTACCGGCTGTGCGACGCCACCGATACGCTGGTGGGCAACGGGATTCGCTACGGCTCGACGCCCATCAGCGTCAAGCCCGCGCTGTGGGGCGGCTACAGCCAGACCCAGTACCTGCACCCGAACACGGTCTTTCATGCGCTACCGGCCGCGATGCCGTCGGCGCAAGCCACCCTGGCTTTGCCGGTGGGCAACGGCGTCGAGTGGGCGGTGCTGCAGGGGCGCGCCGCGATCGGAAGCGCGGTCGTGGTGCAGGGGCCGGGACAGCAGGGCCTGGCCTGCGCGGTGGCGGCCCGGGAGGCGGGCGCGTCGTGCGTCATCGTGACCGGTCTGGCGGGCGACGGCGCGCGGCTGGAATTGGCGCGGGCGATGGGCGCGCACCACACCATCAATGTGCAAGCCGAGGACCTGCTTGAGGCGGTGGCCGATCGCACCGGCGGCATGATGGCCGACCTGGTGATCGACTGCGCATCGGGCGGCGGCGCGAGCATCTTGTCGGCCTTGCAGATCGTGCGCAAGGGCGGCACAGTACTGCTGTGCGGACGCAAGGGCCAACCCTTGGCGGAATTCGACAGCGACCTGCTGTTTCGAAAGAACCTGACGGTCAAAGGCGTGCGCGGCCACAGCCATCAGGCGGTGGAACTCGCGATTGCGCTGATCGCGTCGGGCAGGTACCCGTTCGACAGGATGTGCACCCATAGCTTCGGCCTGGACCAGGTGCGCGAGGCGCTGCTGACGGTGGGGCGCGAGGGCGACGCCAACGCGATCCACTGCAGCGTCGATCCAAACGTCTAGCGCCGCCGCGCGCCGGCAAGTTCGCCAGTGGCCGATCCCACCGCCCCGATTCATCGCATACCGGTGGTCCTGCTGACCGGTTGTCTGGGCAGCGGAAAAACGACGCTGCTGCGCGCGCTGCTGCGCGCCCCCGAGGCGGCCAACAGCGCGGTGCTGGTCAACGAACTGGGCGCCGTCGGACTGGACCACCATTTGCTCTGGGGGGCTGCTGACACGACGCTGGTGCTCGAAAACGGCTGCGTCTGCTGCAGCGCACAGGAGGACCTGGCGGGCGCGCTGGAGGCGCTGTTCTGGCAGCGGCTGCAGCGCAAGCTGCCGCGCTTCGATCGCGTCGTGATCGAGACCACCGGAATCGCCCACCCGGCCGGCATTCTGGACATGCTCGATTCCCGCGCGCTGGTGGCCGAGCGCTATGCCCTGGCGCTGGTGCTGTGCACCGTCGACGCTGTGTTTGGGCTGCAGCAGGCGCGCGAGCAGCCGGAATTTCTGGCGCAGGTCTGTGCGGCCGATGCATTGGTGCTGACCAAGACCGACATCGCTGATCCTGTCGACCTCGCGGCGCTGGAGCGACTGCTGCGCCAACGCAACCCGGCCGCGCTGCTGCGTCGCAGCGCCGGCCAGGCGCCGGTGGACGGCTGGGTCGGTCTCTTCGAGGCAGGCGGTCGAAGTAGCCGCGGTCCCCTCGTGCACCCGACGCAGCCTCAGTCCGGCGCCTTGGCGCATCGGTCGATCACGTCTTTTGCCGTTCGGTTCGGCGCCGCAGCCAGCAGGGCTTCGCTGGAGGCGACGCTGGCGCGGATTCTGCAGCGCCATGGCGCGCGCATCCTGCGCATCAAGGGCATCGTCAAGGTCGCCGGCGACACCCGTGCCTGGGTGGTGCAGGCGGTGCGTGGGCGGCTCAGTGTGCTGGAGCCACTGGGCGTTGGGGCGCCTGCGCAGGACGCGGGTTTCCTGGTCTTCATCACCGCCGGCCTGCCGCGCGAAGATGTCCTCGATGGGCAGGCGTTTTGATGGCTTCCCGTGCCGGGTGGCCCCTTGGGTTTGCGATCCTCAGGCGCACCCTGTTGCCGCAGGCGAGCCTATCTGCCCGGTGAATCCGATACGCATTCGACCAAGCCGGCGCTGAGTGGCTGCCGAGTGCGTCTGCTAAGCGGCGCCCGTGACCCTGCGCAGAATCTGCACCGGATCCTCGACGGTCTCCGAGCCGACCCAGGCCACGAACTGGTCAGGTCGAATCAGTATCCGCGTGCTGCCATAGCGCTCGCGCCCGCCGTCGCGGCTGTCGCTGAGCAGTTTCAGCGGGACGCCCAGCGACTCGGCTGCACTGGCGAAGCCCGAGCCGCTCTGCGCATCGGCGTCGAGCAGCAGCAGGGTCCAGCCCTCGCCGAGTTCCTGGTACAGATTGCGCCCGCAGCCCAGGTCCATCGGCGCGATATGGTGGCCGGGTCGGGCGGCGAACTGATGCGTTCCCAGTGCGCTGCAGATGCCGCCCGCTGGGCCGTCGACGATGGCCGAGCCTTCGTAGTTCGGCTCGAAGCTGTTGACCTCGGACTGGGCATCGCCGCTGCGCAAGGCCCAGGCGGCCTCGAAGGCCGGGCGGTCGCGCGCCGGATCGAACTCGACCAGGAACTGGCGGTCGACTTCGATGGATTTCGCAATGAAATCGGCCGCGGTGGAGGCGAAAACCGGCTGACGCTCCGCGCTATAAGAATCGAGCAAGGCCTCGCCGCCCCCACCCTGCAAGCGCGCGGCGAGCTTCCAGCCCAGGTTGACGGCATCCTCGAACCCGGTATTGATGCCGTAGCCGCCATAAGGCGGGTGGCTGTGGGCGGCGTCGCCGGCGACAAACAACCGGCCGGCCCGGTAACTGTCGGCTACCGCGAAACGCAGATCCCAGAAGCCGATGTGCTCGAACTCGACTTCGAACTCGGCGCCGGCGGATCGATGCAGATAAGCCCGGAAGTCAAAATTGTCGGCGGTAGTTCCCAGCGGCACCGGCGCATGGAAGAACCAGGTCGTTCCGAGGTCGACCCGGCCGAAGAACTGCCAGTAACCCTGATGCTCCGGATGGATGATGTTGTAGAAGGACTTGCCCGGAAAGCGCTGGAGCAGCACATGCAGGCCGGGAGAGCGAAACACCAGCAGAACCATCAAGCGGTCATGTGCCGCCAGCGTCTGGGTGATGCCGGCGCAGCTGCGCACCACCGACTTGGCGCCATCGCAGCCGACGCTGTACTCGGCCTGCAAGGTCTGCCGTCCCTTGCCTTCGCGCTGGCTGATTTCCAGCGTCGTGCCGCTGTCGTCCTGAGCGACAGCGTCGACCTTCCATCCGTAGAGGGTCTGCACCGACGCTAGTTCGCTGACACGCTGGCGCAGCACCGCCTCGGTGGCATATTGCGGCAGGCGCTCGTTGTCGGTGAAGTAATAGGGGCGCACCAGTTGGCGCTGCAGCCAGTCATGCTGGTAATCGCCCAGCAAGCTGCCGTAGGCGGTCATGCCGCCGATGCCGTATTCCTTGGGCACCGTCCGGGCCGCGCGCAGCTGGGGTTCCGCGCCCCAGAAATGGAAATGCTCCATGCTGCGCTGGGTCAGGTTCTGACCTTTAGGGATCGGCTGGGGGGTCTCGTAGCGCTCCACAAGCAGACAGCGGATGCCGCGTTGGCCAAGTTCAATTGCCAGCCCCAGCCCGACCGGGCCGGCGCCGACGATCGCCACCTGGGCCGACGACGATGGCTTGGCGTTCATGCGGGGCATCGGATCTGCAAAAAGCGATTCATTTCTAGACCGGTATGCCGGCGATTGTGGCCCTTGCGCGGCCAAATCCCGCGCGGGCTTGATGCGTGCCCCGCCTTAGGCCGGCCAGAGCCTCAGGCCTGGGCCTTCACCTTCAGCCGCCAGGCATGCAGCAGCGGCTCGGTATAGCCGCTGGGCTGGGTCAGGCCCTTGAACACCAGGTCGGTGGCCGCCTGGTAGGCTTTTGAGGTGTCAAAGTGGCCGGCCATCGGCTGGTATAGCGGGTCGCCGGCGTTCTGGCTATCCACCACCGCCGCCATCCGCTCGAAGGTCGCGCGCACCTGCGCCTGGCTCACCACGCCGTGGCGCAGCCAGTTGGCCATATGCTGGCTGCTGATGCGCAGCGTAGCCCGGTCTTCCATCAGTCCGATGTTGTGGATGTCGGGCACCTTGGAGCAGCCCACGCCCTGGTCGATCCAGCGCACCACATAGCCCAGGATGCCCTGCGCGTTGTTGTCCAGTTCCTGCTGTTTCTCGGCTTCGCTCCAGTTCGGCGTGGCGGTGACCGGAATGCTCAGCAGTCCGTTGAGCAGCGCCTCGCGCTCCTGGCTGGCCTTGATGCTCTCCAGGCCCTTTTGCACCTCGGACACCAGTACCTGGTGGTAGTGCAACGC
>CAISIP010000001.1 GCA_903885415.1 uncultured beta proteobacterium | reverse complement strand
GACGCGGGAAAGCTCAGCTTTTCTCCGGCCAATGAGTCGCGCGCCGCCAATGCGATGACCGGCACCATGCGCCAACTGGTCAACAACATGGTGGTCGGTGTGACCGCAGGCTTCGAGAAAAAGCTCAGCCTGGTTGGCGTTGGCTACAAGGCACAGGCGCAGGGCGCCAAGCTAAACCTGACGGTGGGCTATTCGCACCCGGTCAACAAGGAAATGCCGACTGGTATCACGGTGCTGACCCCGACCCCGACCGAGATAGTGGTCAAGGGTGCCGACCGCCAGCGCGTTGGTCAGGTAGCTGCAGAGATTCGTGCGATTCGTCCGCCAGAGCCCTACAAAGGCAAGGGCATTCGGTACTCGGACGAAAAGATCACGATCAAAGAAACCAAGAAGAAGTAAGGGGCAGCAGTATGTTGACCAAGAAAGAACAGCGCCTTCGCCGGTCGCGACAGACCCGCATCCGCATTGCGACGCAAGGCGTTGCACGGTTGACGGTGACCCGCACCAACCTCCATATTTATGCCGCAGTGATCTCCGGCGATGGCGCCAAGGTGATCGCCAGTGCGTCGACCGCAGAAGCAGAAGTGCGTACCACCTTGGGCGCGGGCAAAGGTGGCAACACCGCTGCTGCGCAGGTGATAGGCAAGCGGGTTGCCGAAAGGGCTAAGGCGGCCGGGGTCGAGAAGGTCGCTTTCGACCGCTCGGGTTTTGCATACCACGGCCGCGTCAAGGCGCTGGCGGATGCCGCGCGCGAAGCCGGCTTGCAGTTCTAGTCTGATCGGAAACACATATGGCTAAAGTTCAAGCGAAGATGCAGGGTAAGGCCGAGGGTCCTGAGGACGGCCTGCGCGAGAAGATGATCGCGATTAACCGCGTGACCAAGGTCGTCAAGGGCGGACGGATTCTGGGCTTTGCCGCGCTGACCGTGGTCGGCGACGGCGATGGCCGCGTCGGTATGGGCAAGGGAAAGTCCAAGGAAGTGCCAGCCGCGGTGCAAAAAGCGATGGAAGAGGCGCGCCGCAACATGGTCAAGGTATCGCTGAAGAACGGTTCCATACACCACAAGGTGATGGGACACCATGGCGCCGCCAACGTGATGATGGCACCCGCCCCTAAGGGAACCGGGATCATCGCCGGCGGCCCGATGCGCGCCGTCTTCGAGGTGGTGGGCATCACGGACATCGTCGCCAAGAGCCACGGTTCGTCGAACCCCTACAACATGGTTCGCGCAACGCTCCACGCGCTGTCGATTGCCACCACCCCGTCAGAAGTCGCTGCGAAGCGCGGCAAGTCGGTCGAAGAACTGTTCGTGTAAGCGGGAGACTGAGCATGACCACACAACAAACCCTGAAGGTCCAGCTGGTGCGCAGCCCGATTGGCTGCAAGGAGTCGCACCGTGCGACGGTTCGCGGCCTAGGTCTTCGCAAGATACGCGGAGTGCGCGAACTGGTGGACACACCCGAAGTGCGCGGGATGATCAACAAGATCAGTTATCTGGTCAAGGTATTGTGAATTTGGACGCAAAGACAGCGCTCGGCGCTAGCCGCAGCGCTCGCTAACGACAAGGATAGATCATGGAACTCAATGGCATCAAGCCGGCAGACGGCGCGAAACACGCCAGGCGCCGTGTAGGTCGCGGAATCGGCTCGGGTCTGGGCAAGACGGCGGGGCGTGGCCACAAGGGCCAAAAGTCGCGCGCCGGCGGCTACCACAAGGTCGGTTTCGAGGGCGGCCAGATGCCGCTGCAGCGCCGGCTGCCAAAGCGTGGCTTCAAGTCGCAACTGCTCAAGTACAACGACGAAGTCACCCTGTCCTCGCTGCAGGAACTCGGTGCGGCGGACGTCGATCTGCTGACGCTCAAGCAGGCTGGATTGGTGGGCCAACTGGTCAAGGTGGTGAAGGTCATCAAGACGGGTGAACTGACGATCCCCGTCAAGCTCAATGGCATCGGTGCCACCGCTGGCGCGAAGGCTGCGATCGAAGCGGCCGGCGGAAGCGTAGCCTGAGAATGAGGCGAACAGCGGACTGATATGGCAACGAGCGCGACCCAACTGGCAAAATCCGGAAAGTTCGGCGACCTGCGTCGCCGGCTGGTGTTTTTGCTGCTCGCGCTGGTTGTCTACCGGATCGGCGCGCACATACCGGTGCCGGGGATAGACCCGAACCAGTTGCAGCAGTTTTTCAAGGGCCAAGAGGGCGGCATTCTGGGAATGGCGAATCTGATGTCGGGCGGCGCGCTGTCGCGCTTCACGGTTTTTGCGCTCGGGATCATGCCGTACATATCGGCGTCCATCATCATGCAGCTGCTGACCTACGTGCTGCCAGCCTTTGAGCAGTTGAAGAAGGAAGGCGAAGCCGGGCGCCGCAAGATCACGCAGTACACGCGCTACGGAACGCTGGGCCTGGCGCTATTCCAGTCGCTGGGAATCGCGGTTGCGCTTGAAAGTTCGGCCGGACTGGTGATGGCACCCGGGGTCGGATTTCGAGTGACCGCTGTGTGCACACTGACAGCCGGAACCATGTTCCTGATGTGGCTCGGTGAGCAGATTACCGAGCGCGGCCTGGGCAACGGAATTTCGATCCTGATCTTCGGGGGCATTGCGGCCAACCTGCCCAACGCCATTGGCGGCCTCCTCGAACTGGTGCGTACCGGAGCGATGAGCATCATCGTCGCGCTGATGATCGTGGTGCTGGTCGGGTTGGTCACTTATTTCGTCGTCTTTGTCGAACGCGGGCAGCGCAAGATTCTGGTGAACTACGCGCGCAGGCAGGTTGGCAACAAAGTCTATGGCGGCCAGTCCTCGCACCTGCCGCTCAAGCTGAATATGGCTGGCGTGATACCACCGATAGTTGCATCCTCGATCATCCTGCTTCCGGCAACCGTCGTTGGCTGGTTCAGCAGCGGCGAGTCGATGCACTGGCTCAAGGACATTGCGGGTTCGCTGACACCGGGACAGCCGATCTATGTTCTGTTCTACGCAGCGGCGATTGTCTTCTTTTGTTTTTTCTATACCGCGCTGGTCTTCAACAGTCGGGAAACAGCCGACAACCTGAAAAAAAGCGGGGCCTTCATACCGGGCATCCGACCGGGTGAGCAGACGGCCAAATATATTGACAAGATCCTGCTCAGGCTGACGATGGCGGGGGCGATCTATATCACCTTCGTCTGTCTGTTGCCCGAGTTCCTGATCCTGAAATACAACGTGCCCTTTTATTTCGGCGGTACATCGCTGCTGATCATTGTGGTGGTGACGATGGACTTTATGGCGCAGGTACAGAACTACATGATGTCGCAGCAGTACGAGTCGTTGTTGAAGAAAGCCAGTTTCAAGTCTTCCTGATGGGGCGGCCGGCTCCCTCTAGGGGGCGGTGCATGCGCGCTCGAAGGCGGTTTTTGTGAGTAGGGTTTTGGGCCAAGCGGGCGATCAGAACCAGGTGGAATGTTTTTAGGAGAATCAAATGAAAGTTTCGGCTTCGGTCAAGAAAATTTGCCGTAACTGCAAAATTATCCGGCGCAAGGGCGTTGTGCGTGTGATCTGTACCGATCCGCGTCACAAGCAGCGTCAAGGTTGATTGCATACTTTTAGAGGACGATCATGGCACGTATCGCTGGCATCAATATCCCGCCGCAAAAACACTCTGAGATCGGCTTGACGGCCATCTTCGGCATTGGCCGCACGCGCGCGCGCAAGATTTGCGACGCCTGCGGAATCGCCTACTCGAAGAAGATCAAGGATCTGACCGACTCGGATCTGGAAAAAATCCGCGATCAGGTGGGCCAATTCACCATCGAGGGCGACTTGCGCCGGGAAACAACGATGAACATCAAGCGCTTGATGGACATCGGTTGCTACCGTGGATTTCGCCATCGGCGCGGTCTGCCGATGCGCGGTCAGCGCACGCGTACCAACGCCCGTACCCGCAAGGGGCCACGCAAGGCGGCGGCGTCCCTGAAAAAATAAATAGCGACTGAGAGACCCCTATGGCAAAACCCCAAGCTAGTTCCGCTTCGCAACGCGTACGCAAGAAAGTCCGCAAGAACGTTTCGGACGGAATCGCGCATGTGCACGCGTCGTTCAATAACACCATCATCACGATCACGGACCGCCAGGGCAACGCGCTGGCTTGGGCGTCGTCGGGTGGTCAGGGCTTCAAAGGTTCGCGCAAGTCGACACCTTTTGCAGCCCAGGTCGCGTCCGAAGTGGCCGGGCGCGCGGCGGTCGAGCAGGGCATCAAGAACCTTGACGTTGAAATCAAGGGGCCGGGTCCCGGACGCGAGTCCTCGGTGCGTGCGCTGGCGGCTCTTGGAATCCGCATCAACATGATTGCCGATGTGACGCCGGTTCCGCACAACGGTTGCCGACCGCAAAAGCGCAGGAGAATTTGAAGCCTGCATGGAAGGACGCAGATGCGTCCGGTTTCGTTGGCAAAACGGTTTGCACGCAAGCCGGCTTTCTCGAGACCTTGTTTCAACAAGCCCACCGCCATCAGTCCCGCGCTGATGGCTCCCGCAGTTTTCTGCGGCAGATGACAAAAAGGAAGTTCAAGTGGCACGTTATCTAGGCCCCAAGGCCAAACTATCCCGCCGTGAAGGCACCGACCTGTTCCTCAAGAGCGCGCGCCGCGCG